>CALZMV010000051.1 GCA_945788655.1 uncultured Clostridia bacterium
ATGGTCGTGATGATGGTGGTCGTGATGTTCATGATCGCATCCACAGCCACATTCATGGTCATGGTCGTGATGATGGTGATGTTCATGTTCCATAACATGGATTTCTTCTTCAATGGTACTCTTTCTTTCCATTGCAGCCAAAATCTGCTTTCCATCCAGTTTGTCCCAATCTGTTGTAATGAGCACCGCCTCAGGATTGTGTTCCTTAATTAATTCTACAACTGCTTCCAGCTTTTCTTCACTTAACTTGGAAGTGTGGCTCAAAATAATTGAGCTTGCATTTTCAATCTGATTGTTAAAGAACTCTCCAAAGTTCTTCATGTAAATCTTTGCTTTCTTTGCGTCTACAACCGTTGTAAATGCGCTTAATTCTACATCATCAAGATTCAGATTTCTAACAGCGCTGATAATATCGCTGAGCTTACCTACTCCTGAAGGTTCAATTAAGATTCTTTCAGGATTGTATTCTGTGATTACCTTCTTCAGAGCTTCCCCAAAATCTCCTACAAGGCTGCAGCAAATACATCCGGAATTCATTTCATTAATCTCAATTCCTGCTTCCTTTAAGAAACCCCCATCTATGCCTATTTCACCGAATTCGTTTTCGATGAGAACTACTTTTTCACCTTTATATGCCTCTTCTACCAATTTCTTAATAAGGGTAGTTTTACCAGCACCTAAAAATCCAGAAAAAATATCAACTTTAATCATTTTATCATCCCTTTTCTATCAAAATTTCCAATAAATTATACCACTTAATATTGTAAATTAAAAGTGCTCTGTATGAATTGTTTTACCTATATAGATATGATATAATTATTTATTATAATTATTATGGAGGATGCTATGGACAAGAATTCAAGAGACTATGAAGTATGTGTATGCAGACACATTACCAGAGGTCAGATAGAAGATTTTCTAAAAGAAACCGGCTTAACCGATTTGAAGGAAATTTGCCAGAAGCTCAATGTGGGCAATGTGTGCGGTGCATGCCGTGGCATGATTTTAGATATGATTGAAGAGATGAAATAATCATAGTTATGGCGGTATAGCAAAAGCTTTACCGCCATTTTTTTAATATTTGTGCCAAGCAGGACTTTGAGAATGCTATTCAATACACATCTCTCGAAGCTTTTCTTCAATCTCTTTTATTACTTCAATAAATACTTCATCACTTTGTCCTGTTGGATCTTGTAGTCCCCAGTTATCATCAAAATCTCTTCCAATGTACGGACATCCAACATCACAGCCCATTGAAACGGCTATATCGGGACTCGGAATTTTATCAAAGGTTTTGCTGTATTGTGTTTGTTCCATATCAATTCCGTAAAGCTGTTTCATCAGCCTTACAGCATCTTGATTTATCTGCGGCTTAGTCTCTGTACCCGCGGAGTAAAATTCATATTCATTTCCGCACAGATGCTTTCCAAGTGCCTCTGCAATCTGACTTCGGCACGAGTTATGAACACAAATAAAAGCTATTTTCTTTTTAGTCATTATTACTTGCACTCCTTTATAATAATTCCTTTACAAACCAGTCCACAATTCTCGCAGTTACACCCCAGATTTTCTTATCCTCATATCTGTAGAAAGGCAGGACATTTTTGCCTACTCTCCACTTATAGTCTGGGGAAATTCCCGTCTCTTCATAAGGGAAATCCTCTGTCTTGGAAACTACATCTAAATCATAGTTCTTGGCAGGGTTATCAATGAAGAACTGTATAGGCACAGTGAACACTTCTTCCACCTCTTCCTCATTGATGGAAAGCTTTGTGATCTCATCTTTGCCTATAGTGGCTACATGAGTAAACAAGGAATATCCGGAAAAGCCATACATAGTGTCAAACTGGCCCAAAATATTGCTCTCAGAAAGTTCTATTCCTATCTCTTCCTTTGTTTCACGCAGTGCACATTCTAAAGCGGTTTCCCCGGCTTCTATGTTGCCCCCAGGGAAGCAGATATCTCCAGGCTGAGTTCTCAGTTTGCTTGCTCTTACCTCAAACAGAAAGCTAAGTCCTTCCTCTGTCTCAACAATAGGTACGAGAACGCTAAAATACTTATGCTTGCCAATAGCCTTTATTTCTCTGTTAATTAATGATTCCTTTATTTCATTTAAGTTAATCAAATTATCCACCTCTAAAAGATAAGGCGATGGTTGCCCATCGCCTGCTGCTTTCAAATTCAATATTAGTTTAAGATTTCGCAACCTTCGAAATCTACACCAATCATTTCTTCCCTTTCTGCGCTTACGCTTACTACGAAGTCCATGCCGTAGTTCTTGGAGATATCCTTAAGTCTTTCAATAAACTCAGGAAGATCACCTAATGCGAAATCTGCATGCTTAAGAATGCTGTCAATGTAGATTGTTTCAATGTCATGGTCAGAGCTGATAACTCCGTATAAGAAACCTATGTATTCGTCACTGTTAGTAACATGCTCAAAATCTTCCATGCAGATTACTCTGATTCTATATTTAAGATCATACATTAATCTCTGGTTCTTATTGATGAAAATGATGCTGCCCTTTGCGTCCTTAACGGATTCATTAGCAAGGTCAATCATCTGTTTAGTTTTGCCGCTGCCTTTGTGTCCAACTAATAATTTTATCATGGTAATCTCCTCCTATGTAAAATCATCACTGATTTTATTATTTCATTTTTTCCATTATACAATATCATTTCCATCTTTTCAATGGGAATTTATTTTTTTCGCTCAAGTCTAAGCTGACCGCATGCTCCATCTATATCATCGCCCAATTCTCGTCTGATTGTAGCCGGAATTCCCTTGTTTTCAAGGGTTTTGCGGAAAGCTTGTGCAGTCTTTTGGTCAGTGGTATCAAGACCGGTTTCTTCAACCTTGTTTAGAGGAATAAGGTTCACATGGCAGAGCATTCCCTTTAGCACCGATGCCAGCTGCAAAGCATCATTTTCAGAGTCATTGACACCCTTTACAAGAGTATATTCAAAAGTCACTCTTCTAGAAGTTGCTTCTGTATATTTCCTGCAGGCATCAATGAGAGTTTCCATAGGATAGGATTTGTTAACAGGCATCATGGAGTTCCTTATTTTATTGTTTGGAGCATGAAGCGAAATTGCAAGGTTAACCTGTGGGAAGTCCTGACCGAACTTTTCTATCATAGGCACGAGACCACAGGTCGAAATTGTAATATTACGCATACCAAGGTTTCTTCCGTTTTTGTCGTTTATTATCCTAATAAAAGCGGAAAGATTTTCATAGTTATCAAAGGGCTCACCTGTGCCCATTACAACTATGTGATTAATTGCTTCTCCTGTATCTCTTTCGGCTGCAAGAAGCTGTTCTAGCATCTCACCCGGCTCTAAGTTTCTTGATAAGCCACCTATAGTTGATGCACAGAATTTACAACCCATTCTGCATCCAGCCTGAGATGAAATACAGATTGTATTTCCATATTTGTATTTCATAAAAACGCTTTCAATTGCGTTCCCGTCTTCAAGTTCAAAGAGATATTTTCTTGTACCATCAAGCTTTGAAACCTGAACCTTGGCCGGAAATAACAATCCTAAATGTGCTCCCGCTTTCTGAAGTTTTTCCTTAAGGTTCTGGGGCACATTTGTCATCTGTTCAAAGCTTTCTACACCCTTATAGAGCCAAGCAAAAATCTGCTTGGCTCTGAATTTCGGTTCTCCCAGCTCAGTAAGGAGCTTTTCCATTTCATTTAATTGTAAGTTTTTTAAATTGATTTTTTCTGTCATAATTAATCCACATCATATCTTGCCAGAATTGCTGCAGGAGTCTTACGCATAGTATTAAATACAGGAATAAGTCCAACAATTGAGTTGAATATATATACTGTAATTATTGCGCCGAAGAATACAACAGGATTCATGGCAAACATTGTACTTATATAAGATATTTTGCAAAGCTTGCTTAATGCATAAGACATACCTATTATACCCAGTAAGCTGCTCACCGTAGTAAGAGCTAAAATCTCACCCAGGAACATCTTATAGATGTCGGTCTTCTTAACACCTATAGCCCTGAATATACCTATTTCCTTAATTCTGGACAAGAATGAAGATCTAGTCATGAGCAGTATTTCAATCAGTGAAATACCAAGAACAATTAAGCCTAGTATCAGTGTCATCTTTGTTGAGCTTCGTCTGCTTTCAGTATATTCTTTTTTTGCAGATGCGTAGGTGTCTTTGATGTTAACATTCTGGCCGTCGCGGAATTCAGAAATAGCCTCTTCCTTATCTGTAGGCGCTACAGTAAAGCCTCCAGCTTTGCTAACCATAGCATACTTTATTGTGCTTTGATTTACAAGGAAAACATTTAAATTTTCTGAACTTTCATAATATCCTACGACTGTAAGTTTTTTGTCGTTGACCTTTTCATCTACCTGTTTATTTAAAGGAAAATCGTATCTCTGGCTGTATGGAATAATTGTCTCATAATCATTCTGAGGCAGTCTTCCCTGCTTCAAGGTATATGCCTTGTCAACAGTTTCATAGTTTAATATATTGCTCTCACCTGCAGAATCATCCATTTCCTCTTGATTTTCACTTCTTGAGTTATATAGAACATCCAGCATCAGTGATTTATCCATATAGATTACAGGCTGTACTGAATCAGTAATGCCTACAACCTTAAAAGGCTTCATATTTGCAATCTTAACTTCGGTATCTAATACATCTTCAACAGAATTAATCCCCACCTGATTGGAGTAACCTCTCTTGAACATTGTTTCAACTGTAAGCTTATCTGCAACAATCTCATATTCATTTTCAGGCATTCTTCCGTAGAGGATGTCTTCCTCAGAAATATGATTGATATCGGTCAAAGCACCATTAAGTGTATTCTGTGCATATGAAGTCTGGTAATAGTAGTTCAAATCCATGACAAAATTTGCATTACCGTCTTTAGGCAGCATATATTCCACACTTGGAAGTTTTTCGTATTCTTCATACTTTTCCACAGAAAGGTTTGGCATCTTTGCATACAGATATGATCTGTTGCTATTTATGAAATCCTTATCATGAATATCGAAGCTTGCATAAATACTGCTGTAGGAATAGGTGATAAAAATGCCCGCAAGTACAAATCCGATAAGCAGTAATTTCTTAATAAGAGGATAAGACGCAATCTTCCTAAAGCCGTTTTTAAGTGAAGGCCAAATTCCAATTATTGAACTGTATTTTTCCTTAACATTGGAATCTACAATATCATCAAATTCAAATTTGTAATCTTCGTAGAGAGATTTATCCATTTCCTGGAAATGGTCATCAACGAACTCAATGCTGGAATTGTTGTCGACAACTTCGATATGCTGGTTGTTCCTTGATTTAATGTAAATATTGCCGTTATTAACTACAATATCTATGCCGATGTCATCGTTTTTATTTCCGTAGAAATTCATCTTTACAGACTCAGTGCTTGCATTCTCTTGCTTTTCAAAGTCCTTAAGATAGAATTTGTTATCAATTCTGTAATTAAGACTGTCGTCGGTGATGTTTTCGTAGTCCTTTTCTATTTTGCCATCCTTGAGCTCGATTATTCTCGATGCATAGAATTTCGCTAATTCAACCTCGTGAGTAACCAAAACAACCAGTCTATCCTTGGAAATGGCCTTGATGATGTTCATAATCTCAATGGTATTCCCGCTGTCAAGGTTTCCTGTCGGCTCATCGGCAATGATAATCTTAGGATTCTTGGCAAGAGCTCTTGCAATACCCACTCTCTGCCTTTCACCACCTGAAAGCATTCCTGCCATTCGGTTTCTGTATCTGTACATTCCCACGCTTTCAAGGATGTAGTTGATTCTCTTTTTTCTTTCCCCCTCATCCTTGATACCTATCATCTTGAGAACCATGGATACGTTTTCATAAACGGTCATGTTTTCAACCAGTTTATAGTCCTGGAAAATGTATCCAATATTTAGGTTCCTTATCTTGTCTATTTTAGCCGCAGCTCTGCCTGTGATCTTTTTACCATCCACATATATATTGCCCTTGTTAACTCTGTCAAGACCGCCTATTGCATTTAGCAGTGTAGTCTTACCGGATCCTGAAGGACCAAGCAACGCAACCAGTCCACTTGAGCCTAGTTCCAAGGTTGTATTATTTATTACATGAAGCTCGTTTCTTTTGCCTTTGTTAAAATATTTATTAACCCCTTCTAATCTAATCATTTACTACACCTCCTCCCTAAATGTACTCATAACGGAATTCTTAAACAGTCTTCTTGCGAATCTCGTAGAAATCAAGAAGGCCATCAGAACTATAACAAGGAACATAATCGCATAATTGATAGGAGTCAGATAATCTGCAAGTTCTACGATAGATTCGTTAGTAATAACTCCTCCGTAAACAAGCCCCATTACTCCCATAAAGAATCCATATGCAAGTACGGCAACTGTTATCAGTTCAATGTCTAGCATCTGTTTAAGAATCTTTCTAGAGCCACCTAGAGTTCTTATTGTTGTGTAGTATGCATTTCTTGACTTCAATACTATCTGCAATATGAAGTATGAAATGAAGAAAAGTGCAATAATAAGAGCTACGATTACAAAGGTTTTAAACATGGAAACGATGTGCATCATTTCTGCTGATTCTTTGTCAAGGGCATCCCTCATAGCAAGAGTGTTAAAGCCAAGTCCCTGAATCTCAGATAATGTTTCGTCAAGAATCTTTGAATCTTTGACATATACTGAACTCTGGAAAATGCCGTTATTCATCAGCTTATCGTAATCTGCAGGATTAATGAACAAACGTCCCTTGTAGTCATCCTTGTATTCTTCTCCCATCAGGCTCTTGTAATTCACCTTGCTATAAGTCTTTGCAATTGTGAGTTTGATTGAATTTTTAGCATAGATGCTGCTTGTGCTTATTTCAATCTCTTTTCCCACGCAGTTACCGCTTGCAACCATGCCATTGAGCTCGCTGTCTGCATAGGCTTTACCCTCAGGCACTTTATCGCTGGTAACGACATAAAAGCTTCCTTCACCTGGGGACGATGAGTAGTATGCTCCCTCAAACAGTGTTTTTAGATCATAGTACTGTGATGCAGAGGCACTTCTAACCTGGCTTAGTATTTCCTCTCCACCATAGAATATGTTTTCCCATCTGACGGAATCATTGTTTATATAGATGCCCACTATTGTAAACGGATTGTCCTCAATTCGGTCTCCATTGGCATTATATACATCCAGATAATAAGTTTTGCCAAGAACATCTTCAGTTCTGTCGCTCAAATAATAGTCGTTTTCTCTGCCTTCAATCACTATTTCTCCAGGGTTTTCAGGCATTCTTCCGTAAGTTACTTCGCCGTCTAAGTACTTGATGTCAGAAAAATTTCCATAGAAATAATAGTTATACTCCTTGTCTGAAATGCTGTTTTCGTAGTCTATCATCACATCATCCTTGACTACTTTTTTAACATTTGGCAGTGCCTCAAGTTTATCAAATTCTTCCTGTGTTATTTGACTTCTGTCCGGTTTGTTTATAACCACTCTTTTGTCAGAGGTGTCATTGAAAAACTGATTATATCCGACAATCGAATTGTCGTATTCCATCTTCTGGAAGGAAGAATAAGTACTTCCAACTGCAAATGCTATAAGTGTGAACACTGCAAAAATAAGAAGTGTCTTTGTTGGAATATTAAAGGCATTCCTAAGGCCAAGTCTCACTCTGTTTATTAAAGTAATGTCTCTGTAATTTCTTGCAACATCGGCATCTTCAATAGCGGTGTTTTTAACTACTTTGTCCTCAAACACCTTTCCGTCATGCATCTTAATAAGTCTTGTTGCATGATGTTCAACCTGTTCAATGTTATGAGTAACGATGATAACAAGTTTGTCCTTTGCTATCTCTGCCAAAAGCTTTATAATCTCTGCGGCAGATTCTGTATCAAGGTTACCTGTCGGTTCGTCTGCAACGATAATCGGTGTTTCCTTGGCAAGAGCCCTTGCGATGGCAACTCTCTGCTTCTGACCACCTGAAAGCTTTGAGCACTTTGTCTTTTTAAATGCAGAAAGCCCTACCTTGTCAATTATTTCGTTTACCTTGTCTTCAACATCTTTTTTGTTTTCCCCATTTAACAGCAATGCAAGCTCAACATTCTGATAGACAGTGTAGCTGTTTATCAAGTTAAAGTTCTGGAAAATATTGCCCACATACTTTCTTCTGTACTCTTCAAAATCCGCTTCGGTATAATGGCTGGTTTCCTGGCCGTTTATATACATCTCGCCTTCTTCGTAGGTATCAAGACCGGAAAGCACATTAAGCAATGTTGATTTACCGCTTCCGGATTCCCCTGTAATAACTACAAACTCACCCATGTTGAGTTCAAGATTTACCCTGGAGAATCCACTGGCAATAACACCTTTGCTGTAATAAAATTTCGATACGTTTTTTAGTTTCAGCATAGTAAAACCCCTTTTCAAATATTTGCTAAAGAAATTGTAATATATATTAAATAGATGTGTCAATTAAAAGGAAATTCTTTAAATATATTTTAAGAATTTCGTAAGGATGGCAGAAGT
>CALZMV010000052.1 GCA_945788655.1 uncultured Clostridia bacterium
ATACAGGAAATGTATTCAAAACCTTCCTTCTTCTTAAGTTCTACTAATTCATCAAGAGCTGTAATAATACCCTTTGAGTTATCTTCTTCGTCACACTCTGCTATGGCAATAATGTTACCATCCAGTTCTTCAGGGTGCTCGGAAAAATACTTAATAAGGTACATATGTCCTGCTACACCGGATTTCATGTCTAATGCACCTCTGCCGAAGAGATATTCACCGGATTCTATGTCTGCGATTACTTCGTCTGACAGCTTGAAGGTTTCCTTAAGCTTTTCAGGAAGTTCGTCACACTTGAAGGCATATTCTCTGATTGTTCCAAAGTCATCAACTCCAACTGTATCAAGATGTCCCATGATGATTACGGTTCTGTTGGAGCTACCCTTTGTTCCCTTAACATAGGCATATGTTGAATGTCTTTCCACAAAGTCGTTCTTTGTCTGGAAGCACTTAACATAATCAGGGTGAGCCTTAAAGTAGTCTAGACTCATATAGTAATCGTAGATATATCTTGCTACTGCTGTTTCGCCGCCGGGTTCCTTGTTTATACTTGGAATTGCAACCATTTCTGTGGTCAGACGTCTTACTTCGTCAAAAGAATTTAATTTCATTTCTTTGTTCTCCTTAACAATTTTTAACTTAACATTATTTACAATGTACCATCGCAAAAACCATGCCATACATGCATGCCTTAATTATCCTGTATATTCAGGCATTTATAATATATGCTAATTGTGAGATGTAAAAAATTTTACACCATATTATGCAAAAAATTTTACACCCACCTTTTACATACTATTATTCTTCTACATTCGCAAAAAGTACTTATAATCGATACCATATTTCTCTATCTTATATTTTAATGCCTGACGAGTTATCTTTAAAGTAGCCGAAGCCTCCGACAAACTCTCGCTGTCTTTTAGTACCTCCTCTATAATATCTTTCTCAAACTCGCCGACAACCTGCGCAAGACCATCGCCAACAAAGTTTTTTGTCTTTAATGATCTGTCACAGTTGTAATAGCTGAGATATTCCGGCAGGTCTGCCTTTTTAATAACGGATCCTTCCGCCATATTAAAAGCAGACTCAATGGTGTTCCTAAGCTCCCTGACATTGCCCGGCCATGAATAATCATTGAAAAAGAACTTTACTGCTCTGTCAATGTCCTTAATTTCACGATTCATCTTCTCATTAAAGTAATCAATAAAATGATTGGCTAAAAGAGGAATATCCTCCTTTCGATTTCTAAGAGGCGGTATCCTCATCATTACCACGCTCAGCCTGTAGAAGAGATCCTCTCTGAGCTTCTTATTGTTAATTGCAGCCCTTGGATCGCTGTTCATTGCAGAAATAATTCTTACGTCCACATCCAGGTACTTTTCACCGCCCACCTTCATGTATTGCTGCTCTTCCACCACCTTCAGAAGTTTTGCCTGAAGGTCTATGTTCATGGAATTTATTTCATCTAAGAAAAGCGTTCCGCCATCAGCAAGCTCAAAAATTCCTTTTTTATTTTCGGCTCCTGTAAAGCTGCCCTTAACAGTACCGAACAGAATGCTTTCCATCAGCGAATCAGGAATAGCAGCACAGTTCAATGATATAAAAGGCTTTCCTCGTCTCCTGCTTGCACTGTGAATAGCTTCCACAAACAGTTCCTTGCCCGTTCCCGATTCACCTGTAACCATTACGGGGGAATCGCTTTTTGCGACTTTTTGGAGTCTTTCCTTTAGAATGCACATTTCAGGGTTATTTGTGATTATAGAATCCACTGTGCAGAGCTTGCTTTTTGCATTTCCTTTGTCGTTCTTTGATGTTTTTAAGGTAAGGTTCGATGATACATCAAAGGTGGCTATGGTTTTGCCCTCGTGAACGATAGGGAAAGTACTGGTTTTAATCACATAAGCCTTGCCGCTTTGCTCAACGATGAGCTGATTTTCATTGATAACAGGCTTTCCTGACTTCATCACACGCCGGTGAGTACTGTTTTCTTCAGTAAGGTTGGGATATGCTTCGAATAGATTTCTTCCAGTCACGTCTTTTGTCTTCAGGCATGTTCCGTCATCATCTATCATAGCTGAATACTGGATGATATTATCCTCATTCACTATTATCAATGCGTCAACCTTATCATATATTACATTGTATTTGTCGATGTCCTTTATTTTCATTAGGCATCCTCCAGCGTAAAGCAAACGGCTGCCGAGATCCAGCAGCCGTCTTTCATCTATTATTTTATGCTCTTCTAAATGTCTCTCTGCCTGCCAAATATGTATTCAATGCCTGAATATCTTTGATTTCCTTGGTTGGGCACTCAAAGATATCTCTGTCGATAACTACCATATCAGCAAACTTGCCAACTTCAATAGTACCCATCAGGTCTTCTTCTCCGTTTGCATATGGAATGTTCTTTGAGAAGCAGCATACTGCATCGTATACGGAAAGCTTTTCTTCCGGCTGAACGCCGCCTTCAGGATATCCATCAAGGTCAGTTCTTTCTACCAGCGAGAAAATACCGTTCCATGGTGAGAATATTTCTACAGGGTTGTCTGAACCACCTGTTAACAGCAGTCCAGCATCCATGTATTTCTTCCAAGTGTAGCTTCTCTTTGCTCTTTCCTCGCCAACTCTGTCCTTAATCCAGTGAAGGTCAGTTAAGAAGAAGGATGGCTGAATATCAAGGACAACAGGAAGTTTTGACATTCTGTCGATAAGTTCAGGTGTAGCCATCTGAGCGTGAATCAGTCTGAAAGGCAGTCTTGTTGAGATTTCTCTTTCTGTCATGCCTTCCCTTCTTACTCTGTCTAAAGTATATTCGATTGATGTCACTACATTGTCAAGGCCCTTATCGCCTATGCAGTGAATTGCAGGCTGAAGACCCATCATATATCCTGTATATACTCTTTCATTAAGGTCTTCCTGGCTGATAACTAAAATGCCATCTGTTGTTGGATCGTCATCATATGGTTCATAAAGCTTTGCTGATCTTGAACCTAAGGAACCGTCGCAGAAAATCTTAAAGGTACCGAACTGTGCTGCTCTGTAAGGATCTTCTCTTTCTGCCTTTGTTACAAATGGCTTATTATACAGTTCATCGAGGCATACAGTCATTCTTACAGGAAGTTCTCCCTTTCTGTTAAGCTCAATGTAGTCGTTGATGTCTTCTGTGTATTTCCAGATTTCTGCAGCATATGTATGAATCATTGTCAAACCGTACTGAGCTGCCATTTCGAAGCCCTGCTTCATATATTTTGATTTATTTTCAGGAATAAGGAATGGGTCCGGGATTAATTCATCATAAATCTTTGAAGCCTGTTCTCTGAATATGCCATTAGGCATTCCATCTTTATCAAGTTCAACAGTTCCGCCTGTACCAAATTCATATCCTTTTCCGATATTTGCTTTTTCAAGAGCCATTGTGTTGGCTACTGCTGTATGAAGGCAAACTCTCTTAATTACGATTGGATGCTTTGTACTTGCCTTATCTAAGTCTTCTTTTGTTGGAAGGGTGTCTTCGCAGTCTTCCCATTTGGACTGGTCGAAGTTTGAACCCTTAATCCATTCACCTTCAGGTGTCTCTGCTGCTTTGTCAGCAAGTCTCTTTATTGCCTCTGCTTTACTCTTAGCACCGCCAAGGTCAACTGTAGTAAATGTCTGGCAGAAAGCAAAGAAATGCATGTGGGAGTCTCCCATTCCCGGAAGAACTGTCTTTCCTTCTAAGTCAATGACTTCTTCTGCTTCGTATTTTGCAAGAGCTTCTTCATTTGTGCCAACATATGCAAACTTGCCGTCTTTTACAACGATTGCTTCCTTGCATACGCCCTCTGCTTCAAGGGTATAAGCCTTTGCATTGATAAAAATCTTTTGCGCCGAAATTTTCATCTAAATCTCCTCCCAAAATGTTTAATAATTTAAAAATATCCCGTCACGCTTCCAAGATGCCGCGAAGCACCCTGGAAACTTGATCGGGGAATAAAATCAATGTCGATTATATCTCAGCAATGATTAGTGTTCTAAGATATACATCATAGTCTTGTAAAGAATTTCCGGTAATACTTCATAAGTATATCCCATTTCAACTCTTTCAGTGAACTGGTGAGCATCCTTACCGTATGAACCTATGTCAGCTACAGGTAAATCTAATTCCTGCATTTCTTCTAATGGAAGGTCATAGATTGTACCGAAACCAGGCATGTTTGTCTTAAGAGCTTCGATAGCTTCAGCTTCCTTAGGTGCTGCAGCGTAGCTTAAGTCGGAGATGCATGGTAAGAATAACTTCTGAACTAATGGATATTCAGATTCAGTTGTTGATACTGCCTGATTAACAGCATCTAATAATACCTTTTCTTCAGGTCTTGATCCTTCTACATAGATGTGTGGGTAGTAAGGAGGAGTTAAGTATACGATAAGAACAGGGTTCTTGTCAGACCATAAGGAGTGAACGTATTCAACAATCTTCATAGCCTGGTCACGAACATCGTATCTTGGATCCTTAGCAACTTCTTCTGCATAAGCCTTAACCATTTCATCTAATTCAGGACCTACTTCTGCTTTAACAGCAGCATATAACTGATCATAGCTTACAGTTCTTTCTACCCATGGAAGTTTAACGAATTCTCTTCCAACAAGTCCGCAGAACTTTTCGTATCTTTCATTTAATGTGTCGATAACGTTCTGGAAGCATTCAGCACCAGCCTTCATCATCTTTTCCATTACCTGAGCAGGAGTGCTGCAGTGAGTAGCGTAGTTGAAGAATAAGATAGCCTTTGAAGCAATCTGAACTGAATATTCAGGCTTTAAGTCTCTCTGCTTTAATGTGATAGGTGGAAGTGTAACTTCGCCTGCAACTACATCGGAGAATTCAGTATTTAAGTTAACTCTTCTTGTAATTTCAGCAGCAATCTGGTTAGGGTCAAGTCCGCTGAATGATTCACCTACGTGAGATTCCTTACCAACAACAAAGAATGTAGGCATTAGCTTACCAACTGTACCGATGTACTGGTAAACATTAGGGTCTCCTGGATAAGCAGGTGCAATGTAGTCTGGGTCAAGCATAGCTCTGTAGTCGTATCCGAATTCTCTCTTTAATCTGATTAATTCAGGAACGAATGCAAGCATACCTTTTGAGTTACCTTCTTCGTCGCATACTGCTGCAAAGATGATATTTCCTTCAAAGTTTTCGATATCCTTTGAAATGTATTCCATGATAGCCATTACGTTAGCATCACCGGACTTCATGTCAAAGATACCTCTGCCGAATATGTACTTGCCGGAAGCGATATCTGCCTTAACTTCATCAGTTAAAGAAGAAACCTTCTTTAATTCTTCAAGCAATTCGTCTGGCTTTGTAGCTAAATGAGATAATTTACCATAGTCAGAAATACCTACTGTGTCAGTATGTCCGATAAATACTACAGTCTTGTCACTTGGAGCCTTTTCGCCATTAAGGATAGCGATTACTACTTTTCTGTTCCATGGGTCATTCTTTACAGGAATTGTGTAAAGCTTTTCAGGATGCTTTTTGTAGTAATCCATTCTAGCCATGATTTCATACACTTTATCGCTCATAGGAACTTCATCTGCAGTTTCAACTATTGACTGCTGTCCTACAAGCTCTAAAGCTATTTCCTTAATTCTCTTGCTTAGTTCAGTGTTCATGTGTGTTGTCCTCCTAATCACTTAATACATCTGATACAAACTCGCTTATAATATCGGCCACTTCAACAGCAGATCCTAACTCAACCCTTTCATCACTGCTATGGAAGTTATCGCCGTCAGCGCCTAACAAAACTGTTGGAATTTGCAGCTTACCACCTATGTGATTAAAATCTCCGATGCTCTGGAAATAAGCCCTGTTTGCAGGCTTATGGCAAACACTTTCTATTGTTTCTTCCAGTTTATGCAGAATCGGATTATCCTCATCGATGCAGTATGCGTCAAATCCACCGTCAAAGCCTTCGGCAGGAGACTGGCGGAAGGTAACTTCAACCTTTGATCTCACATTGGCTGCCTCAATTGCCTTGTTTACGCGTTCCCTGATTGTATCCTGAGTTTCTCCTCTGACAGTATGGTGGAAAATCTCAACTTCTGCATAATCAGGTACGCTGCATGCCGCTCCGCCGCCATTCATACGAATTACGCACGGAGTTGATGAACCCAGCTTATCATCCTGTTTTAAAGGAATCTTTTCCAGTTCTGAAACTATAGCTGCTGCATCAACCATGGCATTGATACCAAGTTCAGGAGTTGCCGCATGAGCAGACTTGCCGTGAACCTTTACAGTATAATTGTAGCCACCTCTTGCGCCTAGGCATACACATGGGTGCTGGACTTTTGTAAATCCCGAAGAAGGCTCCGCAATAATTGCAAAATCAGCCTCCTCGGCAATATTATGTATTTTATCATTAATTATATATACTGTTCCAAGTCCGTAAGGACCCTCTTCATCTGAAACCAGATGATAGATAAGCTTACCTTTGAACTTGCCTGTCTTATATTTTTCTTTGGCAAATTTTTCAAGTGCCAGCATTATTGCTGCACATCCTGCTTTCATGTCCAGTGTACCTACACCGTACATATAGTCCCCTTCAACAACACCTTCAAAGGGCGGTTTAGTCCATCCGTTGCACACTGATACAGTGTCAAGATGGCCTCCCAGATAAATTACAGGACCGGGTTTACCGCTATCCATAATGCCAACTACATTTTTGCCGTTGAATTTTGTTTCTTTAGGTTCATAAAATGTATGAATCTCAGCAGGGATATCTCTTTCGGCCATCCACTTGTTTACGAATTTCATTACACCATCTTCATGAAAATATGGACTTTCTATTTCAACAAGCTGGCGTAAAAGATTTATAAAGCTTTCTCTAGATATGCCTCTTTCCATTATATTATAACCCCCACATATATTCAACAAGAGCTTTTGTAGTTTCAGGAACAACTTTAAGTAAGCTGTGCTTGTTTACTCTTTCAACATACTGGTGATAATCTCTTCCGATTGGTCCATAAATAACACCTGGAATTCCAACATATTCTATTGATTCAAAATCAAGGTTGTATGAATCGCCCCAAAGCGGAGTATTTGCTGAATACTGGGCATAGTCAAACGGAGCAGTAATAGCACCGTAGCTTAAGTCGGAAATACCCATGAAGTAGTTTTCATAGATAACTTTCTGACCGTATTTTTCTTCTGAAAGCTTGCTTACAAATTCGAATGCCTTTGTACCATATCCTTCCTTGCCCTTAACCTGATCACTATGTACAGGTGGATAATATGGAGGTGCAAATCCTATGATAGTAATAGGATATTGAATATTTGAATAATTTAGAACCTCTTCCATAACATCTATTGTTACGCTTGGGAAGTTTGATTCACCGCTGTTAACCTTTGCAATAGCTCTGTCATATGCTTCTTTGTAGAATTTTTCGAATTCGTCAGCATTCTTTTCCTTGAGTTGCTGGCATAATTCGTTAAATGTCACTACGCAAGGTTCATAGTAAATCTTTTCCTTACGTTCCGCCTTATTCATCTTCTTATACTGCTGATATTCACCATCAAGCTTTTCAACCTGATTAATGAATGCATCTGTACAGATTTTCTTCAGCTTGTTTACAGCATCTTCAGGAGTTGAATCGAAGTTCAGAATTGTGAAATATCCATAAGCTCTGTGAGGAATTGAAACGTCGTAACCAGGTTTCATATCTCTCATGTTTGCCCATGTTGGAGGAACTGTAGCCTCGTCTTCATAAACATCGGAAAACTCCAATGAACCGTTAGTTCTAAGATAAATGTCAGATAATACGCTCAAAGCTGAGAATCCGCCATAGCAGTGACCTGCATGGCCCTTCTTGCCCTGAACGATGATAGCAGGCATAACCTTACCTACTGAACCCAAGGACATTGTCAGTGCACCATCAACATCCTTTGTTGGTTCCGGATCTATAAGCAGCTTGTAGTCCAAGCCGTATTCTTCTTTAAATTTCTTTAAGATAGACACGCCTTTTCTCATACCTGTTGAATAGGATTCTTCATCCGGTACAGGCATGAACAGAATGCTTCCTTCAAGTGTGCCTTCATCTGCTGCCTTTGCATATTCTTCAAACAGTGCTGCATGAATGGACAGACCGCCTTTCATATCTGCAACGCCTCTGCCCCAGAACCATTCACCTGATTCTAAGTCGGCTCTCGCAACATCTCCTAATGGCATTTCAGCAAGCATCTCTTCAAGTTTTGTTCCCACTTCATATGCCCAAGGTTCAGCCTTACCATATTCTTCTGTGGATACTACGTCAAAATGTCCACTGAATACTA
>CALZMV010000053.1 GCA_945788655.1 uncultured Clostridia bacterium
GATTGTACGAAAAAACCTCTCTTGCCCTTCCGGCAAAAGAGGTTTTTTGGTGCGGCCAGCGGGATTTTGAAGCCACGCTCCGCGTGTCTTCCGTCCTGCGGCTCCTCTCTCAGTCGCCTTGGACCACAGCCTACTCAAATACCCACTAGGTATTTTCGCCCACGGCTGTGCCCTTTCGGGTTCGAATCCCTCTGATTGTATAAAAAAACCTCTCTTGCCCTTCCGGCAAAAGAGGTTTTTTTGGTGCGGTCTAAGGGATTCGAACCCCCATGGTCTCCCACACGGACCTGAACCGTGCGCGTCTGCCAATTCCGCCAAGACCGCATGTATAGCATTTTGCGAACACTAATACTATACACCTTTTGCGACTATTTTTCAATAGAAATTTTCTTTTCTTCTAAACGCCTGTATACATTTCTTCTTAACAGCGCATAAAGCACCGAGAATATAGGAATAAACACTATTATTCCCAAAATACCTGATACGTTGCCGCCGATTATTACAGCTAGCAGTGTCCAGAGAGCTGGAAGACCAACAGAACCACCAACCACTCTTGGATATACAAGCTGCCCTTCAATCTGCTGCACCACAAAGAATACTATAATAAATACCAGCATCTTCTGAAAGCTTATTACACCAATCATCAGTGCGCCAAAGAACAGTCCGATGAAAGCCCCGATGTACGGAATAAGCGAAAATGCACCGATTAAAACAGAAATAGTTGCAGCATATGGGAACTTGCCAATAAACAGCACCACAAAGAACATAAACGCAAGAATACATGCTTCAAGACACTGTCCTGAAAGGAAGTTGGCAAAAGTCTTATAAGTTAAAGACGCCACTTCGCATACCTCATCTGCCCAGCTTTTCTTCATATATGCATATGCAAGCTGTCTTGCCTGTCTTCCCAGTTTTTTCTTGCTGGCAAGGATGTAAAGAGCAATGATAAGGCCAAAAACAAAGTTTGTAAGAACGCTGAAGACGCTTGTGGCCGCTTCACTTGCTGTGCTAAGAAGGAGCATTCCGCCGCTCTTTAGGGCTGTTACTATTTTGTCGGGATCAAGTTCAGGAATAAATTGCTTAATCAGATGGGTATCCAGTCCATAACCATCTAATATTGCTATCCAGTCTGGATAAGACTTCTGAACTATCTGAACTATACTTTTTATTGATTCTACAAGGTTTGGGAACACCACATTTGCAATAAAGAATAACACCAACAGGAATGATAATAAAGTCAATGTTATGCTTATTGGTGCCTTTGCCTTCTTGATAATGGATTTTTCGTTGGAAATC
Organism: uncultured Clostridia bacterium; assembly: GCA_945788655.1. Classification (GTDB taxonomy): domain Bacteria; phylum Bacillota; class Clostridia; order Peptostreptococcales; family Anaerovoracaceae; genus Fimisoma. The sequence continues at coordinate 1,297 of CALZMV010000053.1, forward strand.
CTATCGATATTCCTCTCAAAAAAGCTCATAGGCACATTAAGTATGAATGCAATTGCACCTCCCACTATGAGAGGCATTGCAAGTCCTATCAAAGTCCCTGCGACTGCCATTACTTTACTGAAATGAGTAAGTCCTACAAACAGAAGAACTCCAAAGGTTATCAGAAGAAGATTCTGTTTGAACTTTCCGTCAGGTCTGAAATCCATAATACTCCCCTCTCTATCTCTTCTTTGTTATCCAAAGTATCTGTGGCGCACGCTCCGACTGGTTAAGCATATTTGCAAACACGCAGTGATATGTCTTGCTTTCTAAGCTTTGCGCCCAGCTTAAAATCATTTTCTTTTCCTCATTGCCTTCGTCATGACCCGGGTACAGCGTGATGGATAATAACCCTCCAACCTTAAGAAGATCCAGCGATTTCTTTATGGCTAAAAGAGAAGTATCCACTTTAGTTGTAATAGATTTATCTCCTCCCGGCAAGAAACCCAGGTTGAACAAAATTACACACGGTGGCTCTGAAACATAGGAGTCAATTTTATCATGGCTGTCGTTAATCAAAACAGCTTTTCCTTCAGGCCCTGTTTCGACCCCTTCTGATTCAAGCAGACCCCTTGTGTTCTCTATGGCATCTTTTTGAATATCAAAAGCATATACCTTTCCCGCCCTTTTTGCAAGCCAAAGTGTATCCTTGCCGTTGCCACAGGTGCAGTCTACAGCCGTTTCTTTTTCGTTAATATATTTCTCGCACATATAAAGCGCCAGTTGTGTAGTGTGCTGAAGAATATTTGTCTCTTTCAAAATTCAGGTCCTTCCTACAAATAAATCCCAAACCAAATGGTTCGGGATTAATGCTTTCATTTTGCTTTACTCAATTTCGCCTTCTTCTATATAATCGTTTTCTATCATGCATGTAATAACCTGCTGCCTGCGCTGCTCTGCAAGTTCAGGATTTGCATCGAGCGAATATACGGAAGGCGCCTGAGGTATGCCTGCAAGCATCGTACTCTCATAATCATTCAGCTGAGCCGGTTTTTTGTTGAAATATCCCATACTTGCATCATAAATTCCTGTATATCCCGATCCGAAGTATATGATATTCACATACATTTCCAAAATTTCGTTTTTGTCGTACTCTTTTTCTATATCGATTGCGACGAACATCTCTGCCAGCTTTCTGGCAAAATCCTTGTCCTGCTCAAAGTACATATGCCGTGCAAGCTGCTGCGTGATTGTGCTGCCTCCTTGATAAAGTCCGCCTGATTTTATGTTTCCAACAATTGCCCTGACCATAGAAATAGGATCCACACCCTTATGATACAAAAATCTGCAGTCCTCCACTGCAATTACTGCATCTGTGTAGGTTTCAGTCAGCTGGCTGTATGATACATAATTGTCCATAGACTGAAGCTCCATGACTTTTTCATCGATGGGCATCTGTTCAATAGCCTTGTGGTACATATCGTTTGCCTTGTAATAGGTACCTCCCATCCAGAAAGCCGCAACAATCAGTATTATTACTATAAGTCTCTTAATGAGTTTCATCGTTTCTAACCTTAAACAGGCTCTTACCGTGGACAGCTACGAATTCCTTCAGGTTTGCAACGTGGTTTTCTGCCACAACCTTAGCCTTCGCTGTATCCCCACTTAGGATTGCTTCTTCAATTTCTTCGTGCTCTCTTGGCATTCTTTCATATCTTGAAAAATCATCATAATATATGTATCTGAATCTCAAAGCAAGTTCCTGAACCTGTGAAAGCAGAGTTTCTAAAGTTTTATTGTCACTGTAATTTACAATAAGCTGGTGGAACAGTTCATCACATTTAATGATTTCGTCTGTGTTTCCACTTGCTACTGCATCATTATATGCCTTGCTTGCTTTGATAAAGTCTCTCTTTTCTTCTTCAGTAACCTTTCTTGCAGCAAGGGAAGCCGCCATTCCTTCAAGTGTTTGGCGAACTTCCAAAACATCCAGCATATCCTTGATGGAAATGTCAGATGCATAAGCTCCTCTTCTTGGTTCAATTGTAACCAGTCCTTCTTTTTCAAGTTTTCTGATAGCCTCTCTCACAGGGGTACGGCTTACACCCATTTCATCTGCAAGATCAACTTCCATCATACGAGTCCCCGGAGCAATTTCACCAACAAGGATCTGTCTTTTTAATTCCTCATAAACAATTTCTCTCAGGGGTCTGTGATTTTGCAAATCAAAGTTTAACATCCTGTATCCTCCATTTTTCAACTATAGTGTGGTTGTCCAATATGCTTCATACCCCTCTTTGCGAAACTTTCTGCATGCTTTCTGAGCATGTGAGAGTTTGTCGAAAAGAGCAAAGACAGTGGGACCACTTCCTGTCATCAATACCTTTGCCGCTGTGGTTTCAGCCGCAACTTTTTCTTTTAGTATTTTTACTTCCTGATAATTTGCCAGTGTATACTCCTCCAAAACGTTAATCATATTATCGTATACAACCTGTCCATCATTAGCTCTGAGGGCTGAAACCAAAGCTTCAGTATCGGGCCTTTCTGTTATTTCACATTGGTCGATGCCCTTATATACTTCTTTTGTAGATACTCCGAAGTTTGGTTTTACAAGCAGTACCGCTCTCTTAAATCGGCTTTTAAGAGGTGTAAGCTCCGCGCCCGTTCCCTCGCACAATGCGCATCCATATCTTGTGTTTTGTATCAGCAGGCAGAAAGGAACATCTGCTCCTAAAGGTTCCCCCAGCGCGCACATCTGTTTCGTGTCGAGCTTCAGTCCCCACAGTCTGTTGAGCGCAACAATCAGTGCCGCACCATTGCCGCTTCCTCCTGCAAGACCTGCCGCTACCGGCAGATGCTTTTCAATATCAATATCTATTATTCCCCCGCCAACCTGATGTCCGAATTTATCGATCATCATTTGTGCAGCTTTATATGCAAGGTTTCTCTCATCAGTAGGCAGATAATGCTTGTTGCAGCTCAGATTGATAAGAATCTCTTCTCCATCTGTTTCAGTCCAACTTACATCTACATAATCGTGAAGTGCGATTTTTTGCATAATGCTTCGAAGAAGGTGATACCCATCGTCTCTTACACCACAAACATCCAGTGACAGATTTACTTTTCCATAGGATTTTATTCTTATCTGTTCCATCTTGCTGCTCCTGAAAAATGCTTCTGATAAATGCTTTTGATAAAAATGAGAGGAACAGAGCCTCTCATTTCTTATAAACTATTTCTTTTTCTTGCCTTTGGAAGCTTTTTTAGCGTTTTTTTCGGCTCTTGCTTTTTCGGCTTCCGCTTTTCTAGCTGCAGCATATTTACTTCCTGCTGCATAAGCTGAACGTCTTTCGCTTACTCTGTATTTGTTGATATCCTCTTCTTCGTAGTAATATAGATCTTTTTCTTCTTTTGCAGCTTTTTTTGCAGCTTTCTCTGCCTGCTTAGCCTTCTTCTTCTGATCCTTTTCTACGATTTCTTCTACAGATTTACCTGTTTTTTTCGCTTCTTTATAAGGATTTACAACTTCTTCCTTCTTCTTCGCTTCTTCTACCGTCTTCTTGGCAGCTCTTGTGGAAACTACCATCATACCGCCAAACATTACAACCATCATTGCAATACTGATCATTGAGTTTGCACTCTGATTTAATGTTTTAAATGTGATAGTTTCATCTTTGCCTAAAGTGTTTCCCTCGTCAGATACGAGATCTCCGGAAATCTTTAATGTGTACTCTGAATTGCTCTTTGCTTTCAGCTTCTTGTCGGAGGAGTTGTCGAGAAGTACCAGAACTACCCCTTTTTCTCCTTCGTGATAAAGCACTCTTGTTGGAAGCTTCTTGCCTTCTTCATCATAAAGCTGAAAACATTTTTTATTAGCCTTACCTACTTCTGATTCAGATAAATCTTCACTGAAATAAAGCTTTACTCCTAAATTCTCAATGGATGCGCCTGTTGAGCCGTCCTTTGGATATGAACTTTCAATTGTAAGGCTGCTACCAAAACAAAGAGAAGTAGATAATGCAACCATTAGTGCTACAATTGATAAAATCGCACCTAATCTTTTCATTCTTGTGTGTCCTCCAGTTTCTGTTCTTTAGTTCTTTTTCTCAGATTTTTAAAAAAGTCTTTCAAGATTCCGCTGCATTCCTCCTGCAGAATTCCTGTTTCTGTTATTACATTATGATTAAGCCTTGGTTCCTGTACAATATTGAAAACGGAGCCGCAAGCACCTGCTTTCGGGTCCATGGTTCCTATGTACAATTTCTCTATTCTTGACCAGACGATTGCTCCTGCACACATGCTGCAAGGTTCACAAGTTACGTACATTTCGCAGCCCATAAGTCTCCAGCCTCCCAGATTCTCAGAGGCTTCTCTTATTGCTATCATCTCTGCATGAGCCGTCGGATCCTTTGAAGTCTCAGTCAGGTTATATCCTCTGCCTACTACTTCTCCATCCTTGACTATTACGGCTCCAATGGGCACCTCGCCTAAGTCTTTTGCTTTTTTAGCTTCTTCCAAAGCCAGTTCCATAAACTTTTCCATATACCTTACTATACTACCATAATATAAATCCAAATTCAACTTAATTTTGCACAGAAAAAAATACTTGACTTCATCAGCCTATGTGCCGCTTTTGCTTCACACTTCACTGATTTTCAAAGTTTTAGCATCGATTCTTGCAATCCAGTAGCCATATACTACTCGTGCTACCTCAGGCGTCATCTTCTCAAGGCTCTCGTATAGCTCTTCCCCACCTTTTATTGGCTGCCACAATGTAAATCCTGTTTCTCCCTTTGCAGGCTGCTCTTCTATGATAAACCTGCCGGGAATGCCGATATAGTCCCCTTCTTTTCCGTTTCCTATGATAAAATGACCATATTTATGGGCATTTGTGTATCCTTCAGGGCAGAAAAGCTTCAGCATATCTGTTTTTTCGTTCCTCTTCCATCTGCTTTTAGTCTCATCATCGGTAAAAACTCTGCCTCTCTGATTTCTTTCCATAATGAACCTCCCTTTTCTTATATTTATGCTGCAGTATCACATTTTTTCAAAAAAGAAATCAAAAATGATTTATTTTGTTTAACACTTCTTTTTCATGTGTATAATTAATTTAACAAAGGACAATAAAGGAGTGAAAAATCATGGGCATAAATATTACTTCAAATGTTCCACGCAAAGAGGAACTGGCATATGTTGAATATCTTGAAAATAAATATAACAGAAAGTTAAAAAGTCTCGATATCAAAGCTGATGGAGACTTTGTAGATTTGAATTATGAATTTGAAAGTGTTCCATTCGAAAGAATCCGCAGAATCACAGGCTATCTTGTAGGTACAATGGATCAGTGGAACGATGCAAAATCCGCAGAAGAAGCAGATCGCGTAAAGCATGATGTTTCTTCACCGATGGAAATGCTGTAAGCAGTAACATTATGCTATAACTGTAAGCCATAACTAAGAATATTAAAAGGACATCCCACATTAAGGATGCCCTTTTTTTATTCTAACGACAATAACCTATTAAATTTCTGTCATTTCAATGCTAGCCAATGCCACCAAGAAGGCTTCCAAGCACCAGCACTGCGATTGTCAGTCCGCAGAAAACATATTTGCTGGCGAATTCAAACCAGCCGCCGATTTTCTTTTTAGCGCCCATATCAATCTGTTCTCTGACAAAGTCCTTACCGCAAACCCAGAAGAACATAATTCCTGCAATCAGTGCGCCCAGTGGACAGATGTAAATTGAGCAGATATCCATCCATCCTGAAACTATTCCTTCAATGCAGATAGCTATTACTGAGCCTACAAGGGCAATTATGCACACTGCCTTCTTTCTTGAGAAACCAAACTTTGTCTGTAGCGCCTCAACCGGTGTTTCAAACAGATTTACCAGTGAAGTAAGCCCTGCAAAGGCCACAGCCAGGAAGAAGATTACCATTACTATCTTACCTCCGGGCATATTAGCAAACACGTTTGGAAGGAATATAAACATCAGTCCGGGACCTCCGCTTGTAAGTTCCTGTCCGGCAGTTGCCATTGCAGGAATTATAGTTATGGCTGCAACAAGAGCTGCCATTGTGTCCCAGAAGGAAACTGTTCTTGCACTGTATGGTACGTCTACATCCTTCTTTAGATATGATCCGTAAACAAGCGTACCCGACCCTGCGAGGGAAAGGGAGAAGAATGCCTGTCCTAAAGCGTATACCCATGTCTTGCCGTTAAAAAGTACAGACCAGTCTGGGTGTGTCAGATAGCGATATCCGTCTGCCGCTCCAGGAAGAGTTGCGATATAAATAGCCATACCCACAAACATTGCAAAGAACAAAGGCATCATAACCTTATTTGCTTTTTCTATACCTGAAGCAATTCCATATATCATGATCAAAAATGCAAGTGCCAGAGCTACAAGATGCCATCCCACATTCCCAAAGGATACTGCTGTCTGCCCAAATAATCCTGCATATTCCTCTACGCTTGTAGCCTCAAACAGACTTCCTGTAACCGATCCGAAAAGATACTTTAATATCCATCCTACAACTACCGAATAACCGATAGCTAAGGCCAGGCTTCCCAGTACGGGGATAAGTGATAAGGTTTCGCCAAGTGCCTTGCCCTTGCCGGCGCGTTCAGTAGCTTTACCATATGCGCCCATAGGGCCTGCACTCATGGCTCTGCCAAAGGCCATCTCACCGATGACCCCTGTAAAGCCTATAACAATTACACATATAAAATATGGAATCAGAAAGGCCGCACCACCAAAGGCGGAAACTCTCGCAGGGAACAGCCAGATATTGCCCATTCCTACAGCGGAGCCGATGCACGCAATTATGAATCCACTTCTCGTTTTAAAACTGTCTCTTTCCATGATTTCTCCTAGTCTCCAAATTTTATCTATAGATAGCATACTTTATTTTTGGATTTATTTCAACAAATTGAGTCTAAAATGTCATTTCATTGTACTTGAAATTTGAAACACGTAGGAATATAATGAGTTTGATTGTATTTTAACAAATTTAAAAGGAGATGTTTAC
>CALZMV010000054.1 GCA_945788655.1 uncultured Clostridia bacterium
TTTTTATTTTTCAAAACTGCATCTATAGATATTTTTCCTGAACCTTGCAGTATAACCCTCTGTGCCTATAGATGAATATTATTTTCACTTTCATCCTACCATAGCATTCCGAAATGTGTTTTCGGAATGAAAAAATGTGTTTTCGTGAAATCCGAAAACATATTAAAACTTTTTTGTTGAATATTTCAAATAATTATGAGATAATATAATATTAAAATTTAAATGAAGGATGGTTGACTATGAATACTACGCATTTAGAGTCTTTTGTATACGTTGCCAAGTACAACAGTATTTCCAAGGCTGCACAGCAATTGAACTACTCTTCTTCGACAGTTCAAAGTCACATAAAAGCATTGGAAGAAGAGTTTGACACAAAACTATACGACAGAACCAGTTCTGGGATACAACTTACAAAAAACGGCAATTTGTTTCTGAAACATGCCAATCAGATACTTGATATTACGGATAATCTCCACAATATCTTTTCCAGTGACAGGAACATCCTTCGCATTACTGCATCTGAGTCAGTGAACGTGTACCTGATGCATTCACTTATTCAGAAATTTATCAAAAAGTATCCGAACATTGAAATAGAATACACAAAGGCCATTACTCCAACGGCTTTAAACAGACTTCACGATAATCTATGCGACTTGAGCCTTATTGCAGAGCCACATTTTGAAGATGTAGAAGGAATAAAAAGCAAATTCATATGTAAACTTCCGCTTTCCTTTTCAACTTCCCCTAAACATGTCTGCTTCAAGCAGGGTTTAAAGACCTCTAAATCATATAACACACTGTATTGTACAATGGCTCTACCTATAATACTCGAAATACTAAACGAGAAGAATATTGACTTTGAAGAGTATTTTTCCTCCGAAAAAAATATAGGTGATTTTCAAATGCTAAAAGACCTGGCATACGAAGGCCATGTCATCACATTGATGCCCACTAACCTTATAGAAAATGATCTGAAGAGCAATAAACTTCGTATCGTTCCTGAGCTTGACTGCAATCCTGCCGTCAACATCTATATGCTGACGTCAACAGAGCATACATCTAAGGATAGCATTATAAACTCCTTCGAAGAAGCTATTTCATCGGTATTAGTCCCAAATACCACTAAATAAGAATAGAATTCGATGTTCCTCTTAATTATCAAAAAATACCAAAGGCTCCCTTTTCAGGGAGCCTGTTATTTTTTTAGAAAGAGCTAGTCTTTATGCTTCTGCAGCCTGTGCAGCAGGAGCAGCCGGTTTTCTTTTTGCTCTCATATTGATGATTGCGCCTGTTGGGCATTCCTTTGCACAAAGTCCGCAGTTCTTGCACTTTTCAGGATCAATCATTGCGTGGTTATCTTCCACCTTGATTGCTTCAAACTTACAAGCCTTTTCGCACTTCTTGCATCCAATACATCCGTTGGAGCATGCTTTTCTTGTCTTTGCGCCTGAATCCTTGGAGTTGCACTGTACAACTACCTTGTTCTTAGCAGGAGCGATTCTGATTACGCTGTTAGGGCACTGTTTAGCACAGATTCCGCAACCAACGCAAAGGTTTCTGTCTACAACAGCAACGCCATTGCAAACCATAATTGCACCATATGGGCAAGCTGCCTGACAGTCACCAAGACCTAAACAGCCGTGTGCACAAGCATTAAGTCCGCCGAAAAGCTGTTTTGCAGCCTTACATGTGCTTAATCCCTGATATTCCATAATTGTCTTAGCAGCATCCTTGTTTCCGTTACACATAACTACTGCAACCTGAGGATCTGCAGAGCCTGCATCAACGCCTAAGATTTCAGCTAATTTCGCTGCACAGTCTGCACCACCTACAGGGCACTTTGAAGCGCCGATTGATGGGTCAGCAGCTAAAGCAGATGCATAGTCATCACAACCAGCAAATCCGCAGGCACCACAGTTAGCACCCGGAAGCTCTGCTCTTAAATTAGCAACAGTTTCGTCTACAGGAACGTAGAAAATCTTTGATGCGATAGTCAGGATAACAGCTAAAACAAAACCGATAGCTACAATCAATAATACCGGTGTTAAAATTGCTTGCATATCAATTCCTCCTTATCCTATACTAATCCGCCGAATCCCATGAAGCTTAGGGATAAGAACGCAGCTGTAACTAATACGATAGGCACTCCCTGGAAGCACTTAGGAATTGAAGTATTAGCTTCAAGCTTACCTCTCATACCTGAGAAGATAACCATAGCTAATAAGAAACCAATACCTGCACCAGCGGAGTTAACTAATGCCTGAATGTAAGTGTATCCTTCATCGATGTTGGAGATACATACACCAAGTACTGCACAGTTAGTAGTGATAAGTGGCAGATAAACACCTAAGGACTTGTGTAAAGCCGGGATGAATTTCTTTAATGCCATTTCTACGAACTGTACTAATGCAGCGATGATAAGGATAAATGCAATAGTCTGTAAGTAACCGATTCCAAAGTTGTCTAATACCAACATGATTGGATATGTAGCAGCTGTTGCAAGAACCATTACGAAGATTACCGCAACACCCATACCTGCAGCGGAGTCTAATTTCTTAGAAACGCCAAGGAATGGACAAATACCCAAGAACTGAGCTAAAACATAGTTATTTACTAAAATTATGCCTAGTAAAATTGTACCGAATCCCATTATGCTTCAACTCCTTTCTCTAATTCTGCAATGCATTTTTCCTGCTGGCAAATAGAAGCCATTGCGCAGCCGTGGCAACCGAAGCTACCCTTAACGCCTTTACCCTTTGTAAAGAAGTTAACTGCTGCGATAGCACAAGCGAAGATGAAGAATCCACCAGGAGCTAATGCGATGATTAAAATAGGATGTGCACTTAACCAAGGAAGTGCAATTCCGAAAATAGTACCTGCACCTAAGATTTCTCTAACAGCACCCATAGCACCAAGGGCTAATGTAAAACCAATACCCATACCAATACCATCTAAAGCAGAGTCAAAAGCATTGTTCTTTGATGCGAACATTTCAGCTCTACCAAGGATGATACAGTTTACTACGATCAGTGGAATAAACAAACCAAGTGATGCGTAAAGTGATGGTACAAAAGCCTGTAATACGAACTGTACTACAGTTACGAAACCTGCGATTACTACGATATAGCAAGGTATTCTTACTTTATCAGGAATAATCTTTGCAAGTAATGAAATAACGATGTTTGAGCAGATTAATACTGCTGTAGCAGAAACACCCATACCTAAACCGTTTAAAGCGGAGCTTGTAGTAGCCAGAGTAGGACAAGTACCTAACAGAAGTACTAATACTGGGTTTTCTTTAATAATACCCTTTGTAAGGATAGCTAATTTGCTAGTTTTCTTTTCCATTATTTAGCACCTCCCACGATTTCTGCCTGCTGGAGAGCTGCGTTTACACCAGCGTGAACACCATTGGATGAAATAGTTGCACCACTTACGTGAGTAATGTGGGAGTCACCCTTGGCTGTCATATCATCTAATTCTGTTAAACCGATGTACTGTTCTAAGTAACCTGGGTCATGAGCCTTAGTACCAAGACCTGGAGTATCTCCATGAGCAGTTACCTTAACGCCTGTAATTGCACCGTTTTCATCGATACCTATCATTTCTGTTAATAATCCACCGAAGGATTTAGTCTTAACAGTAACAACCATACCGCAGCCATTGTCTGCAATGTAGCAGTCTTCTACAAAAAGTTTGCCATCTTCAACTACAGCTAATTCACCATCAAATTCAGTAAATCCTTCAGCTGCTGGAAGAAGCTCAGCTCTTGCTTCATTTGCAGACTTGATTGAGTTGGCTTCAATGATAGGTGATGTAATTGAGTTTACAACAGCCAGTAAGCCTGTAACTACTAAACAGATAGCTACAAGAACAACTGTAGGTGCAATGTATTCTTTAAAATTATTATTTTTCATTTTTCTTTGCACCTCCATACATTCTCTTCTGACAGAAGTCATTGATTAATGGTGTTAAGCAGTTCATTAACAGAATGGAGAATGAAACACCTTCTGGGAATGAAGCAAATAATCTGATTACCATTGTGATTACACCACAGCCTACACCCATGATAACCTTACCCATTGGAAGAAGCGGGCTTGTTACATAGTCAGTTGCCATGAAGAATGCACCAAGCATTACACCGCCTGCAAGGATGTGGAATACAGCCATCTGAAGCGGATCTCCTGTACCTGTTACACCGTAGTATACGAATGCAAATACAAATACAGTACCGATAAATGTAAATGGAATAATTGGGCTGATAACCTTTTTCCAAATCAGGAACAGACCGCCTAATAATAATGCGATTGCACTTACTTCACCTAGGGAACCGCCAACAAAACCTAAGAATAAATCCATGTTTGAAGGAAGTTCAACTCCTGTTGCGCCTTCTGAAATTGCTCCAAGTACGCCTAGTGGAGTTGCTGTTGAAGTAGTATCTGCTGCCATCTTAGGAAGCGGCCATGTAGTCATTTCTGTTGCGAAGGAAATGAACATAACGATTCTTGCTGTGATAGCAGGGTTTACAATGTTCTTACCAATACCGCCGTATAACTGCTTTACAATGATGATTGCAACAAAAGTACCTAAGATTGCAATCCAGTAAGGAAGTCCTGAAGGGCAGTTCATTGCAATTAACAGACCTGTTAGAGCTGCTGAGCAGTCAGATACAGTCTGTGTCTTATGATTTAATTTGTTCCATATGTATTCAAAAGCAACAGCTGATACAACGCAAACTGCTGTTAAAGCAATTACTCTTAAACCGAATACATAAACACTCACTAAAAGTGAAGGCATTAGGGCCATGATAACCATAGCCATAATCTTTGATGTATCAATAGGGCTCACAATATGAGGAGCGGATGATACTACCAGGTTGTTATAAAATTTCTTATCCATTATTATAATCCAGCCTCCTTTACAACAGCTTTACCAAGCTTATTCATGAAACCAAGAGGTCTTCTAGCCGGACAAATATATGAACAGCTTCCGCATTCCATGCACTGCATAACCTTTAAGTCGCTAAGAGCCTGTGCATCTCTTCTTTCGTAAGCGTCTGCAAGAGCAGTTGGAATTAACTTGAACGGACATGCGCTGTGGCATCTTCCGCAGTTGATGCAAGCGGTTTCTTCTTTAACAAGAGCCTGGCTCTTTGAGAATGCCAGAATAGCATTGTTATTCTTAACGATTGGCATTTCATCAGAGAAGATTGCTCTACCCATCATTGGACCACCCATAAGAATCTTTCTAGGTTCCTGCTTGTAGCCACCGCAGAATTCGATAACATCGCTGATCATTGTTCCGATTGGAGCGATGATATTCTTTGGAGTTGTCACTGCATCTCCATCTACTGTGATTCTCTTTGTAGTTAATGGTCTGCCTGTCTTAAAGTACTGACCTACGAATGCAATTGTTGTTACATTTGAAAGGATAATTCCTAAATCAGCCGGTAACACACCTGCGTTCATTGTTTTTCCTGTAATTTCATAAACCAGTACTCTTTCAGCTCCCTTTGGATATCTTGCCTGAAGCTTGAAAGTCTTAATGTTTGTGATGCCTTTTTCAGCTAAAAGCTTGTCGATGTGTTCGATGGCATCCATCTTGTTTTCTTCGATTCCGATGTAACCTTCATCAAGACCGATATACTTCATGACAAGCTGACATCCTTCAATCAGTTCTTCAGCATTTTCCAGCATAAGTCTATGGTCAGAAGTGATGAACGGTTCACACTCTGCAGCGTTAACAATCAGAGTATGTACATCGTCAATATTTCTTGGGTTGAACTTAATGTGTGTTGGGAATGATGCACCACCAAGACCTACTAATCCGCTTTCTCTGATTGCTTTTACAAATCCAGCCAGATCTTCAACTTCTGGTGCTTTAATTCCTTCATAAACTTCCTGTTTCTTGTCTGTTTCGATTACTACAAGAGTATCGATACCACCCATTGCATTTCTCTGTTCTTCCAGCGCAATTACTGTTCCGGAAACACCAGAGTGGATAGGTGCACTGACAAATGCATCTGTATCACCGATAAGCTGTCCTACTTTAACGTAGTCACCCTTTGCAACAAGGGGCTTACAAGGTGCTCCAATATGCTGAGACATGGAAATTTTTACAACATCCGGAGTTGGCATTACTTCTGTTGCACAACCGGCAGTGTGCTTGTAATGGCTCACGTGAATGCTCTGTAAATGTTTTTGACTCATTTGGTGAGACCTTCCTTTCTAAATATTATACATAATCATACGCAATACATTATACTACAACGCAAATCAAAAATCATTAAAAATTTTTCATAACATCAAGAAATTGTTGGATTTTTAACAAAAAAATCAAAAATGGTCAATTATTAGCACCTCTAAAAAAAGGTTCTGATTATATTGACCATTCATTTTATTATTTTCCGACTAAAATATGCATGTCAGAAGAAAGACCGATTACCTTTTCATTTGCCCTTTTTCTCGCCCTGATATAATCCAGCGTTTCTCTGTCTAAAACCTCTCCCGGGCACGCAATAGGAATTCCCGGTGGGTAAGGGATGATCGACATGGCGCATACCCGACCTTCTGCCTCATCAATATGCACTGATTCCCTTTCTGCTGGTACAGCTTTTCTCAAAAGCCTTCTGGTCAGAGCCCTTGGCTGTTCAGTCTTTTCCCTTTTTTCAAGTTTATTCTTGGAGGCTATCTCTTTAAGCGCTGCAATAAGGGCTTCATAGTCACATCGTTTATTGCCGATTCCTGTCATACCCATGGCAATATTGCCCGCAATAAGCTCCACGAATATGCCTTTTTCCATAAGAAGTTCTTCCAGCTGATTTCCATCTACTCCATATGCCGACATATCCATATTCAGCTTCGTTATGTCCATGCCTTTTACCTTCATTAGAGAAAGGCCTTCAATCCCGTCAGCCTCATGATAAAACCACTCCAGATTCTCTATCCACTCTCCGAAAAGCTTCTCTCCTTTTTCAAGAAGCAGAGAGGCATTGATATCCAAAGAAGCCATGAGAGGATATGAAGGGCTTGAACTTTCCATAACCTGAAGCTTGTCTTCAAGCACCGCAAGATTCACTCTATCAGTCATTACATTCAATATGGCTGTCTGTGTAAAAGAAGCAAGGGTCTTGTGGGTGCTATTGATTACTATATCTGCCCCAAGCTCCTCCGCCGGTCTCATTTCTTCGCAGCCCTCCATAGCAGAAAAGAACTTCAAATGAGCCCCATGGGCCTGGTCTACTATTAATGTTTTGCCGTACCTATGGGTTACTTCTGCAATAGCTTCAATGTCGCTCAGAATTCCATAGTAGTTTGGACTTGGCAGAATAACCGCTTCCGCTGTCGGATTCTCTATGATACACCGTTCGATTTCCTCTGCTGTCACTTCTCCCAGAATTCCATATTCGTCGACAATTTCCGGGAAAGCGTACACGGGCTCTATATCACCTAATGACAATGCATTAAATGCAGATTTATGACAGTTTCTAGCCATTACCAGTTTGCCGCCCTTCGATACTGTCGCCAGAATGCCGGCAATTATCCCCGCAGAACTTCCGTTAATCAGCAGATACGTTTCTTTTGAACAGTAAAGCTTTCTGTATTTTTCCATCACTTCAAGGATAACGTCCTCAGCCTGAAACAGATTGTCCGCTCCAGGGATTTCCGTAATATCGCAGTCCATTATTCTATCGAGGAATTCTCCATATCCATTTTCTCTATAGATTGCCGAACCCTTATGTCCCGGCATATGAAAAGATACGGGGCTCTTGGCCCCGTGTTCTAATAAAAAGCGTGTAATCGTCTTGTTCAAACTATTCACCATTTTCCTGTTTATATATCGGCTACACCGGCCGTACCTGTCTATTCATCATACCCTTCAGATGATGCTCTGTCAAAGATAGCTTTCACATCTTCTGCAGGTTCTTTATCAATAAGTGTAACTATGATAGCAGCTGCCATTCCCAGTGCAAATCCCGGAATAATTTCATAAATACCTGTATGGGACATGAACATCAGCCACAGAACGTCTGTGACAGCACCTACGGTCACTCCTGCAACGGCCCCTTTGTAAGTAAATCTTCTCCAGAACACGGAAAGGATTATAGTTGGACCGAAAGCTGAGCCGAATCCCGCCCATGCGTTTTCTACAAGGTTCATTATTGTCTGCGCTCCTTGTGCCTTGCTTGATGCAATGACAAAAGCGATTAT
>CALZMV010000055.1 GCA_945788655.1 uncultured Clostridia bacterium
AGCGAAATAACGGATGGGATTACCTTCTTATCTCGCCGGGCAATTATGGAGCAGCCTTTTTAGAAGATAATTTCAGCATTGATCGTGACAAAGTCATAAAATGCAGCAATTATGTAGGTGAGACTCTCGATGCAGCTGTGGACTTAGGCTACAAAGGTCTTGTACTTGCGGGAAATATCGGTAAATTTATAAAGGTAGCCGGTGGAATTATGAACACCCACTCACGAAATTCTGACTCGCGAATGGAAATTCTTGCGGCAAATGCCTTTAAGGCAGGAGCTGATGCAGTTGTTGTCAGTGAGCTTCTGGAAGCACTGACAGCGGAAGAAGGAATAGGAATACTAAAGAAATATAATCTCCTCGAAGCTACCATGAAGCTTGTTATGGAGAAGATATATTTTTATATGAACAATCGTACCTACGGAAATCTGGAACTGGGAATAATAGTGTTTTCCAATGAGTACGGAGAACTGGGCAGAATCGGTAGAATCGATGGCCTTATTGAAAAAACACAATGTTTTATGGAGGAATAGAAAATGATACATTTTGTTGGAGCCGGTTCCGGAGCACCGGATTTAATCACAGTAAGAGGTCAGAAATATCTGCAGGAGGCAGATGTAATAATCTATGCAGGATCTCTGGTAAACCCCGAATTGCTTGAATTGAAAAAAGAGGAATGCCAGGTGTATAACAGTGCATTTATGACACTGGAAGAAGTAATCGATGTTATGAAAGAAGCAGAAGGTCAGGGCAAAATGACAGTGAGACTTCATACAGGAGACCCTTGTGTTTATGGTGCAATCCGTGAGCAGATGGACCTTCTTGATGAAATGAATATTTCATATGATACATGCCCGGGTGTAAGCTCTTTCTGCGGGGCGGCTTCTGCCCTCAATCTTGAATATACACTGCCTGACGTATCTCAGAGCGTTATCATTACAAGAATGGCAGGAAGAACTCCTGTACCGGAAAAAGAATCGATACGTTCCTTTGCGGCTCATCAGGCGACTATGGTTGTTTTCCTGAGCACAGGTCTTTTGGAAGAATTGAGCAAAGAACTTATTGCAGGAGGATATTCTGAAGATACCCCTGCTGCAATCGTATACAAGGCCACATGGAAGGACGAAAAGAAGTTTGTCTGCACTGTGGGAACTCTGGCGCAGACAGCCAAGGAAAATAATATTACAAAGACAGCCCTTATGATTATCGGCGATGTGGTGACACACAGCGAATATCAGCGTTCAGAGCTATATAATCCTGCTTTCACTACAGAATTCCGTGAGGCATCTATCTAAAGGAGATAGTTATGAAGGAAAAGAAAATGGCCATAGTGTGCTTTACACCTCAGGGACAGGTGCTGGCTGAGAAAATACAAAAAATATGGCCTGAGGATGCGCTTGACGCAAAATGGAGCATAGAGTTTATATATAAACCAGTACCTTTTAAGGTGTGGATGAAAGAGCACTTTCAGGAACTTGATGTGCTAGTCTTTATAGGCGCTATGGGAATTGTTGTCCGCGACATGGCTCCATGTCTGAAAACAAAGCTTGTGGATCCTGCAGTTGTGGTTCTCGACGAAAAAGGGCAGTTTGTAATTTCGGTCCTTTCAGGACACATCGGAGGCGGAAATGCATTCACATTGGAATTAGCCAGGATACTTGAGGCAACTCCTGTTGTAACCACTTCTTCAGATGTAAACGGCAAGATTGCAATCGATCTGTTTGCACAGAAAAACAATCTGGTTATCGCATCTATGAAGCAGGCAAAACTCTGCGCTTCTGAAATCGTATCAGGAAGGCAGGTTGCTTTTCTTTGCGACGGGAAGGTACATGGCAATCCCCCAAAGGAACTGTGCGGCAGTGAGAACTCCTTTAAGGTGATAGTTTCACCCAAGAAGCAGCAGCCTGAAGATGGAGTGCTTCATCTCATTCCAAAGGCCCATGTCCTTGGAATAGGATGCAAGAAGGGGACGTCTCAGGAAATAATACAGGCAAGAGTGCTAGAAGAACTCAATGACCTTGGAATTGACATAAGAAGCATCAAGGCGATGGCTTCTATTGACATTAAGTCAGATGAGGAAGGAATCATCGGATTTGCAGAAAAGTTCAAAATCCCGGTATCTTTTTACAGCGGAGAAGAACTTGCCGGACTTGAAGGAGATTTTACACCTTCAGAATTTGTTGCTTCCGTAACAGGCGTGGAGAATGTCTGCGAAAGGGCGGCATTCATGCTGGCAACGGAAAATTGTGCAAAAGACCATAGTAAACCGACCCTTGCAGATTGTATGGTGCTGCCTAAATCGGGCAAGGATGGTGTAACCGTATCGATTATGAAAACAGATTGGAGTGTAAGGTTTGAATAAGATATATGTAGTAGGAATCGGCCCCGGGGCTTATGAAAAAATGACAATACAGGCGGCAGAGGTATTGAAAAACTGCGATGTAATAGTCGGATATACCGTTTATATAGATCTGGTTAAGGAACACTTCCCCGGAAAGGAATTCCTTACAACACCTATGAAAAAAGAAGTTCAGCGCTGCGAAATGGCTTTTGAGGAAGCTGCAAAGGGAAAGACTGTAGCAATGATATGCAGTGGTGATTCAGGAGTTTACGGCATGGCCGGACTCATGTATGAAATCGGTGAAAGATATCCCGAAGTTGAAGTGGAAACGGTTGCAGGTGTAACTGCAGCAATCGGAGGAGGAGCAGTGCTTGGTGCACCTTTGATTCACGACTTCTGTCTTATCAGCCTCAGCGATCTTTTGACACCTTGGGAAAAAATAGAGAAACGTCTTCAGCTGGCGGCGGAAGCGGACTTTGTAATATGCCTTTACAATCCGTCAAGCATCAAGCGTCACGATTACCTGCAGAAGGCATGTGACCTTATTCTTCAGCACCAGCCGGAAGATCTTGTTTGCGGCACTGTTGAAAACATAGGCCGAGAAGGTGAAAAAGCGACGATTTATACGCTGAAGGAACTTCGTGATACCAAGGTAGATATGTTCACAACCGTATTTATTGGAAATTCACAGACTAAGGTTATAGATGGACACATGGTAACACCAAGAGGCTATAGAATATAATTGCAGGTGAAAAACATGAAAGAGTATTTGATATTTGCAGGAACCATCGAAGGGCGGACATTAGCTGAAACCCTGGTTGAAGCAGGCAAAAAAGTTCATATTTGTGTAGCTACAGAGTACGGGGAGGAAGTGCTTACGGAAAATCCGGCCCTTACTGTTCACTGCGGCAGACTGACAGAAAAGGAAATGGAAAATCTGATTAATCAGGTGAATCCTGATTTTGTCATTGATGCAACTCATCCATATGCGGTAGAGGTTTCTGAAAATATCTCACAGGCTTGTCAAATTGCCGGAAAAGAGTATGTGAGACTGCTGAGGGAAGAATCTACACGCCAAAAGGATGAAGAAGGAATAACTCGTCTTTCTACTCTCGATGAAGCAACATCGCTGTTAAACGATACAGAAGGAAATATCCTGCTGACAACAGGCAGCAAGGAATTGGCCCGGTATGTGGAAAACATTGATGATAAGAGCAGAATATATGCTCGTATTCTGCCGGACGGCAAGATGGTGGAAAACTGCAGAGAAATGGGATTGTCGGGCAAGCAGATCATCTGTATGCAGGGACCTTTTTCTGCGGAACTAAACATAGCAATGATAAAACAGCTTGATATCAAATATCTGGTCACTAAAGATACCGGAGCTTCGGGAGGCTTCCCGGAAAAGGTCAGAGCGGCCAAAGGGTGCGGTGTTGAGCTGATTGTAATAGGAAGACCTAAAGAAGAGTCAGGTTTAGCCATCGAGGCACTTCTGGAAAAGTATTTCCCGGGCATAAAAGAAAACAATGATGACGAGGAAGGACATGATATAAAGAGGAATGTTACACTTCTTGGAATTGGTATGGGAACACTGGGAGATATGACCATGGAAGCTTACGACGCTGTGGAAAAGGCGGATGTAATCATCGGTGCCTCCCGCATGACGGAGGCTTTAAAAACCTTTGGCAAGGAGGAGTTTTGCTCTTACAGACCGGATGAAATCAGGGAGTATATTGAAAACCATCCTGAAAAGAAAAATATCGTCGTGGCTCTGTCAGGAGACGTAGGCTTTTACAGCGGCGCAAAAAAACTGATAGAAAAACTAGACGGATGCGATGCAGAGCTAAACTTAATCTGCGGAATATCTTCCGTAGTATACTTTGCGTCTAAACTGAAGACTTCCTGGGAAGATATGAAACTGGTAAGCAGCCACGGAAGAAAGCAGAACCTGCTGGCCGCTGTAAAAGCCAACAGAAAAGTGTTTTCTCTTGCCGGATACGCAGATAGTGTAAGAGATATCTGCAAAGAACTTGTTGAAAACGGGCTTTCTCATGTGAAAGTTTCTGCAGGCTGTCAGTTGAGCTATCCTGAGGAGTCTATCAGGAAGGGAAGCCCTGAAGAACTGCTTTGCTACCAGGCAGAGGGTTTGTGCGTAATCCTTATAGAAAACCCTGATGCTGATAATTATGTAATTACTCACGGTCTGCCGGACGAAGTATTTGAAAGAGGTAATGCTCCTATGACGAAGGAGGAAGTAAGAAGCATATCTCTTTCGAAGCTGGCTCTTACAAAGGGAGCGGTTGTTTATGACGTAGGAGCAGGAACAGGTTCTGTTTCACTGGAGTGTGCGCTTCAGGCTTTTGATGGCACGGTATATGCCATCGAGAGGAAGGACGACGCACTAGAGCTTCTGGAAAAGAATAAGGCAAAGCTTGGCGTATCTAATCTGGAAATAGTAAGAGGCCTGGCTCCTGAAGCAATGGAAAATCTGCCTGCGCCGACCCACGCATTCATAGGCGGAAGCGGTGGCAACATGGCTGACATAGTGAACTGCCTCCTTGATAAAAACCCGGCAGTACGTATTGTAATCAACTGCATAGCTTTAGAGACTGTAGCAGAGGTTATGGAGATTATTAAAGAAAAACAATTTTCCCATGTGGATATTGCAGCGGTATCTGTTGCGAAATCAAAGACTCTGGGAAGATATCACATGATGATGGGCCAAAATCCCGTATATATTGTTACTTTGCAGGAGGAATCGCAATGAAACTGCCTAGAATAATGCTGACAGCGCCATCAAGCGGCAGCGGCAAGACCTTAATAACCTGCGGAATCCTTAAGGCATTGAAAAATAAAGGACTTAATCTTGCGTCATTTAAATGCGGACCTGACTATATAGATCCCATGTTTCACGGAAAAATAATAGGTGTTTCATCTAAAAACCTGGACACCTTTTTTACAGATAAAGCGACTACAAGATATCTCTTTGCTAAAGAAGCAAAGAACGCAGACTTTTCTGTGATGGAAGGTGCCATGGGTTATTACGATGGGATTGCGGGAATAAGCACAAAGGCATCAGCCTTCGATGTGGCATCTGTAACTGAAACTCCTGTGGTCCTTATAGTAAATGCCAGAGGCATGAGCCTGTCTTTAGGTGCTGTGATAAAAGGCTTTTTAGAGTTTGAACCTGAAAGCAGAATAAAAGGGGTAATCTTTAACAATATGTCATCTGGTCTATTTCCAAGGGTGAAAGAACAGATAGAATCAAAGCTTCCTGTAAAGGTTCTGGGCTATGTTCCAACCGTCAAGGACTGCGTTATCGAAAGCAGACATCTTGGACTTGTAACGCCTGATGATGTGGAAAACCTTCAGGAAAAGCTCAACAAGCTGGCTGATATACTGAAAGACACAATAGATCTGGACCAGCTTATTGAAATAGGCCGGGAAGCCCCGGAATTGGCCCCTGTAGAGCCGAAAGAACTCTCAAGGATTAAACCCCTTAAAGACAGAGTTCGCATCGGCATAGCCCGTGATGAAGCTTTCTGTTTCTTTTACAGAGATAACCTTGAACTGCTTGAAAAGCTTGGGGCAGAGCTGGTATATTTTTCGCCTGTCCGGGATAAACATCTGCCGGAAAATCTGAGGGGCCTGATATTTTATGGAGGCTACCCAGAGCTTTATGCAGAAGAACTCAGCCAAAATATTGAAATGCTTTCTGAAATAAGGAGCCTCATTGAAGAGGGAGTCCCTTATCTTGCTGAATGCGGCGGGTTTATGTATCTGCATGAAACCATGCAGGATATGGAAGGAAAGCCTTATAAGATGGTTGGAGTTATTCAAGGCGAAGCCTATAAGACGTCGTCTTTAGGCGGGAGATTTGGATATATAGAACTTAAATCTAAGGAAGAGCAGATTTTTGGAACTGCTGATATGGAATACCGTGGTCACGAATTTCACTACTTTGACAGTACCTCATGCGGAGAGGATTTTACCGCAAGGAAGCCACTTACAACGCGAGGCTGGAACTGCATACATGCCGATGAAAAATCTGCAGCAGGGTTCCCGCATTTCCACTATTATTCAAATCCGCAGATGATAGCCAATTTTTTAGAACAATGTGCATCTTTCAACATGAATGGAGAGTAAAATGAAGATAGAATTAGAAAAAGTACTTCCAACTGAAATTGAAAAAAGAAGTATGGAGATAATAACTGAAGAGCTTGGCGAAAGGACATTCCCTGAAGGCTATGATAAGATTGTTAAACGCGTAATTCATACTACAGCTGATTTTGATTATGCCGATAACCTGTGCTTTTCTGAAAATGTACTGGAAAAAGCAATGGATGCTATAAGAAGGGGAGCCTGCATAGTAACGGATACTCAGATGGCAAAGTCCGGAATCAACAAAAAAGCGTTGGCAAAATTCGGTGGCGAAGTGCTCAACTTCATGTCCGATGACGATGTGGCTGAAGCGGCAAAGAAAAATGGCACAACTCGTGCAACTGCCTGCATTGACAAGGCTATGACCGTAGATAAGCCTCTGATTTTTGCAATCGGAAACGCACCGACAGCTCTGGTAAGGCTGTACGAACTAATAGAAGAGGGAAGGCTTAAACCTGAGCTTATAATAGGCGTTCCTGTTGGCTTTGTAAACGTAGTTCCATCGAAGGAACTCATTATGAAAACAGACGTGCCATATATTATTGCCCGTGGCAGAAAAGGCGGCAGCAATGTTGCGGCAGCAATCTGCAATGCGATTCTGTATCAGATGTAAAATATATGTAGAGCATATAAAAACAAAAGAGGCTGATATTCCGGATGAACAGTCAGCCTCTTTTGCTAGGAAAGTGTATCTGTATTAGTTATTTGGTATATTTCTACTCAACTTCGAAGTAATCATTGTCGTCTTTTCTTCTAGGTCCGTCATATTCATAGATGCCCATTGTTCCGCATTCAGGGCATTTGCCATAATCGTCTCCGAATTCTACCATTAAGTCCAATGCGTATTTGAACTTCTTTCCGCATTTTTCGCAATTATAATACATAAAACCAGGTCCCCATGTCATATTAATTCACCATACCCTTTCTAAATTTTCATTCTGCAATCTATTCCATATCCTTATCTTCAGGTAATGCATTCTTTGACCAGCCCAGGTCAGCTATGATGTTTTGCCCATTTATTGCGCTGGACTCATCTGATGCTAAAAACGCTACAATAGAGGCGATTTCCTCTACCTCTATGAAACGTTTTTCCGGAATAACCTGAAAGTTTCTGTCCATTTTAATTGTTCCGTTTTCTACACCCTGTCTTACAAGATCTGTCGCCACATACCCAGGGCCTACAGAATTAACGCGTATACCGAACCTTGCCAGTTCGACACCTAAAGTGCCTGCCATACCTGCGGTTGCTGCCTTGGAAACGTTATAAAGGGAACGTTTTGAATGATATATCACTGAGTTGGCAGACGAAATCATAACGATATTCCCTTTGCCATTCTCTTTCATATATCTTGCAGCAGTTCTGGCACAAAGATAATAACCTCTAAGGTCTAAATCAAATACTTTATCTATTTCTTCTATTGTATAATCGGTTGCCCAATTATGAATTGTTATGCCTGCATTGCACACTAAATAGTAATTTATTAAGTTTGTTTTTAACGCTCCTTGTGTAGTTTTCTGTAGAGAACACTTCGATGGATTCCAAGGCGCTTGGCAGCTT
>CALZMV010000056.1 GCA_945788655.1 uncultured Clostridia bacterium
GAGATTTGTGTACACTATAGGGAAACACATGAGAAAGCAAGCTGCCACAGCAACCCAGTTTGATTCAAGGAGAAGAATCACATAGATGACCACTGCCATTACAGGAACTGCCTTAAAAAAGCTTACCGGAAGAGTCAATATCCTTCTTATCCACCGGCTTTTATATGCAGCAGCTGCCCCTACAGCACCTGCCGCAAAGGATAGCACCATAGCAAGGATGCATCGTAGAATCGTCCATGATACATCCAGGTAAAATTTCTTCTGTCCAAGCAGAAGTCCAAGAGCGATTACCGTCTCTTTGGGTGATGGCAGAAGCAGAGTGTTAGAAACTATCATTGCGAGAGCATACCATGCAACTATCCAAAAGAGGCAGACGAACAACCATCCGCCTGCCTTTGAGATAATATTCTGTTTTTTATTAGTAGTATAAGTCTTCATTCGGTAGTTTTCCGCCTATTGAGGCTTTGTTCATTTCAAACAGAGTTTCGTTAAAGGTTTTTAGCATTTTTCTTCCTTCTTCCGCATCATCACCTGTGAACACTACGATGTTGCAGTTTGGAATTGCCGCCTTGGCAATTTCCTCTTTTCCGATAAATCCTTTTGCAACTATATCCTTTGCTGCTTCAGCAGGATTTTCGTTTACATATTCAACGGATGCCTCCAAATCCTTTAAAAGCACCTTTAAATCGTTTTCTCTTTCTTCAACAAAGGATTTTGTTGCAATTAGAACGCCCATTGGCAGTTCTTCTCCTGTAGCCTCATCCCATAAATCGTTTACGTCGAAAATATTTTCAACTCCATCCTTCTTTGCTGCAAGGGCAGTTGATACAAAAGGTTCAGGAATCATTGCAACGCAGCCTTCAGTAGTTAAAAGCTTTGTATTAACTTCTGCATGATTTGAAAGCCACTCCACATTAACATCTTCATATATGGTAAGTCCGGCATCTGCCAGCACTTTCTGAAGCACATATTCGGGAGTTCCTCCCTGACCGCTTGCCACAATAGTCATCCCCTTAAGATCTTCAACGTCTTCCACATCAACATTGTTCCCTAAGATATGTAACACGCCAAGGGTAATTGGACTTATTGCAACTATCTGTCCTTCTGTCTTATTATAGAGAACTGCTGCAAGGTTTGATGGAACTGCAGCCACATCTATTTCGCCATTTGTAATCTTTGCAACTACATCTGTAGGCGCCTGATAAGTAGTAATCTCATACTTATCTGTCATATCCATCATCTGAACCATACCCATGCCGGTAGGCCCATTTAATGCCCCAACCTTTACAATTTCACTAACTGTTTCAGGTGTTTTTTCTCCGCAGCCTGCAAGCATTCCCAATGCCAACAGCAGCATCATCATAACTGCAGCTAATTTTTTTGTGTTTTTCATTTTGTACCTCTTTCCTTCAAATTATGACTTTGAATATATAGTTTTAGTACTTACACCCGCAAGTGCACCCAGCTTACCTGAAAGTGCGCTGATTTCATTCATTGGACCATCGATAGCAACACTTATGATAGAGATTTCCTTTTTAGGATGAGGAAGACCCATTCTTCCAATAATGTGCTGTCTATACTGGTGCAGTAAAGCATTAATCTTTTCTGCCGCATTGATATCTTCAACAATTATGCTGATTAAAGCTACTCTAGTTTCCATTTTTAACCTCCCATAAACAAAAAGTGCCGGAAAATACCGACACTACGAGCTTTAATATGATATCTCAAGCCTTCCCCCGCAGTAAAGCCTTTGGGTGTCAGTAACTTTTACTTACCACTGTTTCTAATTTTTGGAATTGTATTATTGACGTCTGTAAGAAAGACGTAAATAAACATCATTGTCACCGCCGCAAGTCCGGCAGTTTCTACAAATAAACCTCTGCTGTATGTCACAGCCGCTACGCCCATTATAGCAGATATTCCGTAAAGCATCAAGGTGGCTCTTCGCTGTCCGTATCCAAGGCTCATCAGCCTGTGGTGCAGATGACCTTTATCCGCCTCCATAATAGGCTTCTTGTTTACAAATCTTCTGAATATTGCAAACATTGTATCGAAAATCGGCACACCCAGTACCAGTACAGGAATAATAACCGCTACCAGAGTCGCACTTTTTACCGTTCCAAGTATCGAAAGGGTTCCCAGCATAAATCCCAGATACAAAGATCCGCCATCTCCCATAAATATCTTTGCGGGATAAAAATTAAATGGCAGGAATCCCAGTGCGCCCCCTGCAAGCGCAAGCATTGCACCGCAAACAAGATATGTTCCATGAATATATGCAACATAGGATATGCAAAGGGATGCTATAGCAGTAGTTCCTGCTGCAAGGCCATCCAAACCGTCAATAAGATTTATAGTATTAGTTATACCCACAATCCATATAACAGTAACAACAAGGCAAAGCAAAGCACCAAGCTGGCTGTTGCCTTCACCGAAAAAGTTCGTAATGAAGGTGATTCTGATGTTTAATGAATACATGAGGATTGCCACAGCAAACTGCCCGATAAACTTTACCTTTGCAGGCAAATTTTTGAGATCATCAACAACACCGAGCAGATATATCAAAGCTCCTCCCAATGCAATTATTGGAATTCTATGGTCAAATTCCAAAAAAACCATCATGGCAATGGTGCATCCTAAAAAAATTGCCATTCCCCCAAATCTAGGCATCGCCTTGGTATGCATCCTTCTGCTGTCCTTTGGGATGTCCATAGCACCTATCTTAGGTGCTATTTTTATTGCCAGAGGAGTTGCAAGGAAAGATACTATAGCTGCCACAGCAAATGTAATAAACAATGTGCTATACATAATTCCCAAATTCCTTTTAGATTTTTTCTATTTCCAGTCCGGCCTCTGCCAAAATAGACGCAGCAAGCTCGTCCGGATACCCTTCTTTTATAACAATTCTCTTAATTCCTGAGTTTATAATCATCTTTGCACAAATTGCACAAGGCTGATGTGTAATGTAAATAGTTCCACCCTCTATGCTGTTTCCCATTGCTGCCGCCTGAATGATTGCATTCTGCTCAGCATGAAGAGCCATACACAGTTCATGTCTCTGTCCTGATGGAACATTCATCTGCTGTCTTATGCATCCACCTCTGTTTTCGCAGTGAGCAATACCCTTTGGTGCGCCGTTGTAACCGGTTGCAACAGCTCTGTTGTCCTTTACAATTACAGCTCCAACGCTTCTTCTCATACAGGTTGATCTCTTAGCTGTCAATTCAGCCATTTCCATAAAGTATTCGTCCCAGGATGGTCTGTTCATATGCCTTTTCTCCTATTCGTAATATACTTCAACTAAATACAAACCTTCAGCAGGTGCCTTGTGCCCCGCCTGTTTTCTGTCCCTTGACTTGATAATCTCTCTCAGGTCATCGGGCTTTCTATAGCCTAAGCCTACCTCTACCAGCGTTCCTGCGATTATTCTTACCATATTGTATAAGAATCCATCGCCGGCAATTTCAATCCAGATATCACTGCCCTTTTGAAAAATCTCCAAGCTGTATACCGTTCTCACGGTAGTTTCTCTCTCCTGCCCGCCTGCAGACTGAAAGCACGCAAAATCGTGTGTTCCTACAATATGATCTGCCGCCCTTCTCATAGCTTCCATATCCAGCGGCTTTGCTATCTGATAGCAATACTTTCTTCGAAAAATATCCTGATTGCTGTCATTTAAAATAACATATCTGTATTTTTTGCCCTTTGCATCGAATCTGGCATGAAACTCGAGAGGCATCTCCTGTACATCAAGGATTCTCACATCTCCTACCTGCGCTGCCAGATTCTTGCCGCCTGCAAGTATATTGTTTGCTGCCAGCTTCAGCCTGTCTGTAGGTATTCCGTATTCTCCCCTAAAAGAAGCTCTTGCACCCAGGCCATGAACTCCGGCATCGGTTCTGCTGGAGCCATTAATCTGAACGCTCCCTCCGCAAACCTTTGAAAGAGCACGTTCAAGCTCGCCCTGAACGGTTCTCCTGTCGGGCTGTCTCTGCCAGCCCGAGAACTCACTGCCGTCATATTCTATTGTCAGCAAAAAGTTTCTTTCCATATCAGTTATTTAGCCTTAGGTAAAATAATCTGCTTGTTTTCTTTTGATTCCCTGTAAAGAGTAAACTTGCGGCCTATAGCCTGTACAAATTCTGCGCCAAGCTTAGGTACAAGGTCGTTAGCGACATCCTTTGGAGCCAGGTCGCAGCCTTCCTGCAGCTTAACCTTTACCAGTTCTCTCGCCTCCAGGCAAGTGTCTATTTCCTTAATAACATTTTCTGTCACACCGGCCTTGCCGATATATACAATCGGATCTAAATCATGAGCCAGCGATTTTAAATAACTTCTCTGTTTACTTGTAATCATTTTTATCCTCTCTTAAAGACCTATCAATACATTATAACTCATTTCATGCAAAATGACTAGATAAATTGCGGCCGCCGCCGAAATATATGGAACAAGTGGCCTTTCCCCCTTATAGTCCAGCTGCTTTCTTATTGCAAGAAAGCTAAGATGGACCGCACTGGTAAAAGTGGACATAACAAAAACGGCCAGAATACCATCTACGCCCAGGCACAGTCCAAGAGCCGTAAAAAGCTTGATATCTCCGCCACCAAGAGCATCCTTTCTGTAAATAATCTTGCCCAAAATCCCAATTATAAGCATAATGGCAAACCCTATTGCAGCACCTTTTACTCCCGCAAAAGGCCCACCGTTATGATGAGGCACAAAACCGACACCTGCAACCATAAGAAGGGCAATTAACTGATCGGGGACTATCATATACTTTAAATCTGCAATAGCCATCTCAAGAAGAAGCCAGCATGCAATTAATGCAATCACTGCGTATAATGGATCTTCAAGACCAAGCTTAATTCCCGCCATGACAAAAAGGCAGGAAAAGCAGTATTTCCACGGCGTGCTCTTTATTCTTTGTCTGGAAGGATGAAGAAGCTCCTCGTCCGGTTCTTTCCCGTAGTCGCACAGCCACCTCCCCGGCATCTTGTTAAAACAATAAACTGCACTGTTTCCCAGCAGAATGCCTGCTGCAACTGCAACCACTAAGGTCACTATGGTAACGGCATAATCCGCAATCATTTCTCAATTCCTTTCATCTTTTTTTCTGATTCCCCTTTTCCCTTTCGTGAGTATAAAAAAGTCATATGACCTGCTAAAACAGCCTAGCCATATGACTTTATATTCTATTTCCAGGAGCTCTTAAGTCCAACGATTTCGTTGAATACAGGTTCCTCCTTTGAATGAAGCTTTGAATCAGCTACGAAATAACCATGTCTGAAGAACTGGAATCTTTCGCCTGCTTCTACTTCTGCCACTCTTGGCTCTGCATAACAGGTGATTTCTCTCATGGTTTCCTCGTTCATTACCTGTTCTCCCGCTTCATTTTCAGACATGAGATAGTTGAACTGACGAACCTTGACAGGGACAGCTGTCTTTGCATCCACAAAGTGTATTGTTCCCTTAACCTTACGACCTTCAAAACCTGCACCGCTCTTAGTTTCAGGATCATATGTGCAAAGAAGTTCCTTAATTGAACCATCTTCATTTTTTACTACTTCGTTGCAAGTGATAAAGTAAGCCCCCTTGAATCTAACTTCGTTTCCAGGGAACATTCTGAAATACTTCTTAACAGGCACTTCCATGAAGTCTGCTCCGTCAATCCATAATTCTCTTGAGAATGTAACCTGACGAGTTCCCATTTCAGGTACCTGTGCATTGTTCTCCAATTCACAGATTTCACTCTCGCCTTCAGGATAGTTGGTAATAATGACCTTAATCGGATCAAAGATAACATTTCTTGATTCGACCTTTTCTTTAAGGTCATCTCTCACACAGTGTTCAAGAAGAGAAATATCTACTGTACTGTTTCCCTTTGCAACACCGATAGCCTCGCAGAAGTTTCTCACAGCTTCAGGAGTGTATCCCCTGCGGCGAATACCCGCAATGGTAGGCATACGAGGGTCATCCCATCCGTCAACTGCCCCTTCGTCCACAAGCGCCTTTAAATATCTCTTAGACATTACTGTATTAGTAAGGTTAAGTCTTGCAAACTCAATCTGCTGAGGAGGCTGCGGCCACCAGCCAACTTCTCTTAAAACCCAGTCGTACAGCGGTCTGTGATCTTCAAACTCCAGAGTACATATTGAATGAGTAATTCCTTCAATTGCGTCTTCAATAGGATGAGCAAAGTCATACATAGGATAGATGCACCACTTGTCACCTGTGTTGTGATGTGTTGCATGAGCAATTCTGTAGATGATAGGGTCTCTCATGTTGATGTTAGGAGATGCCATATCTATCTTAGCTCTTAGAACCTTCTCTCCGTCCTTGTATTTGCCGGCCTTCATTTCTTCGAAGAGCTTTAGGTTTTCTTCAATGCTTCTGTTTCTGTAAGGAGATTCCTTGCCCGGTTCCTTAAGAGTTCCTCTGTATTCTCTGATTTCATCGCCGGTAAGGTCGCATACAAAGGCCTTGCCCTTCTTAATCAGCTCAACGGCTGCTTCATACATCTTGTCAAAGTAGTCAGAAGCCCAGAGTCTCTCATCCCACTGGAATCCAAGCCATCTAACATCCTCTTCAATAGAATCTACGTATTCTACATCCTCTTTAACAGGATTTGTATCGTCATATCTCAAATTGCACTTACCACCGTATTTTGCTGCAGTGGAAAAGTTCAGGCATATTGATTTAGCATGTCCAATATGCAGATATCCATTTGGTTCAGGCGGAAAACGAGTATAAACCTTTTCTCCATATTTTTGACTTTCTAAGTCTTTTTCTATTATTTCATGAATGAAATTATCTGCCATAGTTTTTCCTCCAAAAAAGTTCTGTCAACAATTATACCACTATTGCATTCCTTTTTCTAGTGCGGAGGTTGATTTTTTCTGCAAAAACATTGCTATTGCTTTATTTTTTCTATTGCACTATACTGAATGTGATATTGAAAAGGGGGACGAAAAAAGATGAAAAAAGTCATTTTAATACTTTTATTAATTTTGCTTTCTTCCTTATATGGATGCGGCTCCAATTCTTCTGACAACGTTAAGGATGACAATCAGGATAACGCTCAGACCCAGCAGCAAAACGAGCCAGAGGATCCCAAAGAGGAAGAAGAAGTACAAGAAACCGTAACATCAAGCGAGCCAGAAAACAGCCAGCCTTCATCCCAGACTCCTGGTATTCCTACACCGGTCAGAACGCTTTCTTCAGATAATGGAGACAGGCTCATACTTGCCAACAAACAGTATGCACTTTCATCCACCTTCGTTCCGACTGATTTGGTTGCTGTAGATGGCTCTCTATCAACAAATCAGGGTATCTATTTTAAGCGAGAAGCCTACGATGCATATCTGAATATGCTAAACGATGCAAAGGCTCAGGGAATAGATTTCTGCATATGCTCCACCTATAGAAGCTATAACACTCAAAGTGCCATTTATAACAACTATGTGACAAACTACGGTTTGGAGTATGCCAACAAAATTTCTGCATACCCGGGAAGAAGCGAACATCAGACAGGATGGGCAGTTGATATCACATCAAAATCCATGAACTATGGGCTTTCCCAGAACTTTATCAACTATCCTGAAGGGCAGTGGATTAATGCCAATTGTGCAGAATACGGTTTTATAATACGTTACCTGCAAGGGAAAGAAGACATTACAGGTTACATGTATGAGCCATGGCATCTTAGATATGTGGGCGTTGATGTAGCAAAAGAAATAATGGCAAAAGGTATAACCTTAGAAGAATATCTCGGAGTTGCCTGATATGCAAAACATCAAATTAAAAACTGCAGCCTGTTGG
>CALZMV010000057.1 GCA_945788655.1 uncultured Clostridia bacterium
TATATTTATTGTTAATTATAACATAAAAAATAACTTTTTTATAAAATATTAATTTCTGCCTGAACTTTTTTAAGTAAATCAGAAATTTCCGTGAAATTCATATTTGGAATATACATTGACTCAACTTTCATATGAACTTCTTTAGCTTTGTTCAGATATTTGTATCCCTTATTCATAAGAATATCAAACTCCTCTTTTAGCATCAAAATAAGACTGTCGTCCCTTCCGATAAGCAGTTGGTTCATATAATCATTCATATCTATTAATACTATCTCCTGACATTCGTCGTTATATTCTGTTATCTCCCATGGCTCTATATCATGGTATTCGTTTAATGTAATAAAAGCTGTAGCTAATTCCGGGATGAGTAAATGTTCAATCTTTTCTTCTGGGCAGATAGAGCAGTAAAACTCTTCAATATCAAGACCTCTGTAAATGGCCCCTTCTGTAATAATTTCCATAAAACTGTTATTAGAAAAACCCACAGGAGAATTTATCAAGTATATCTTTCTCATATTTTTCAATAAACTGTTTAAGAAATTCACATTTCCATTGCCTGTTATAGCGCTAGCAAAGAATTTTTTTCTTTTTCCCGGAACAAAAGATATTGCCTTATTGCTGTAAATGTCTACGATAACATCTGCTGCTATTCTATAAACCTCACTTGACTCAACAGCGTTGTTATATATTTCTTCAAGGCTTCTATATACGCTTTTAGCTGCATTTAAATAGTTGTATGCAATTCTATACCACTTTGATGTTTCTTCGTTTAAATCGATAATTTCCTCCTTATTTATGGCAATTGCATCTTCATTCCAGTATTCACCCAAATTGATTATTTTATCTACTGCGCCCGGTGTTACAGGGTCAGTTATATGTGGACTGGTGCCATCTATTAATGCAATTTTTTTATTTTTCAAAAGAATACCATCGAGGGAGCCCTCATCAGCTGAGCAATGAAGATAATCGATATCTTCTGTGTCTTTAAAGCTGTCAGCAATCTTTTTCATAAAGGTAGATTTTCCTGTTCCGGGTCCTCCCTTTATACAAATAATTTTGTTGGCCTCTCTTTGACCTAAAATATATCTGTAATATGAATAAAATCCCATAGGTGTATTATTTCCCGGAAAATAATGTCTCTCGATAGACAAAAAAATACCTCCTTAGCATAATATATTTTCATATTATGCCAAAGAGGTATTGTGTGTTAATTTACATTATTTCAATGTTACTCAAAATATGATTCATTTCTTTCTACAACAAGATTACCTGTGATAATTTCATAAAATACTGTCTTAGAAATACTTACATAAAGATCCACAAAGATTGTAGGAATAGAAACAATCATTGTGAGAAGAACTCCAAAGGAGTATACCATTAACCCCTGATGTAATTCAATTGAAACAAGATTTAATGGTAAAGAAGCTAAAATATACCATCCAATAAAAGACAAGTTAAGCGAAAAGAATTTCATCTTATTGCCATTCATCAATCTGCAGCTTTCCTTAATACAATCCGATGCACTCCATTCAGGATGATCTACTCTTAAATAAAAGGCCTGACTGTATCTAAAAGCAGCAATAATTCCAGGAATTACAAATAATAGAGACCAAAGAAAGATTTTTATTGAATATAGCAGATACAAACAAAAAGCTTTGCCAAACATGCTGAATCCTTCAAATGTTAGAGCGTAATCCACAGTATGCTTTCTAAAATAAGCAAGCAGAAACATTATATAGCCACATAGCAATGGTCCATTTACAAAGAATCCATATATGTTGCTGGCATATTCAAGCTGTACTTCTGTAACCATGCCTTCAATTAACTCAACAGACTGAACTGATAAGAAGAAGCCGTCCAGAATCAATCCGATTACTTCTGAAAAAACATAATAAATAAAGGCACCTAAAAACATGACCTTCCAGTTTCCAGCTAATACAGCTCTTGACATTTCTCTAAGCTTTGCAGCGGGCATTGTAATAATTATATTATCCATAATTTATTCTCCTCATCTCCAGAAATTCTCCTAATATGTTGGTTATTATAACATTTATATTGGAATTATTCAACATTTCATCTTGCATGTCCGTATTAATTCAGCAAAAGTAATTTTGTTAATATTATGACATTTCCTTGATTACAATTCATTAAAATGATATAATTTTGTTTGGTAAGATTTTGTATCGAGAAAGGAAATTAAAGATGTATCAGACAATTAAGTATGAAGTAAAAGAAAACATCGCTTATGTTACAATTAACAGACCAGAAGCTTTAAACGCATTAAACAAAACTGTTCTTGAAGAATTACTTGATGTTTTTGGTAAAATCGGTGCTGACGATGAAGTTAGAGCTGTTATATTAACAGGTGAAGGACGTTCATTTGTTGCCGGAGCTGATATTGCTCAGATGAGCACATTAACTGTTGCTGAAGGCAGAGCATTCGGTGCTTTCGGACAGAATGTTATGAATGTTATTGAAAACGTTGAAAAACCAGTAATCGCAGCTGTTAATGGTTTCGCACTTGGTGGCGGATGTGAATTATCAATGGCATGTGACTTCAGAATTGCTTCTTCAAAGGCAAAATTTGGTCAGCCTGAAGTTGGTTTAGGAATTACTCCTGGATTTGCAGGAACTCAGAGATTATCAAAGCTTGTTGGCAAGGGTATGGCTAAAATGTTAATTATGACTGCAGATACTATTTCCGCAGAAGAAGCTTTAAGAATTGGATTAGTTGAAAAGGTTGTTGAACCAGAAGAATTAATTCCAACTTGTGAAGCTATTGCTAAAAAGATTGCTTCAAAGGCACCTATCGCTGTTGCAATGTCAAAGACATGTGTAAATAAGGGATATCACTTAGATATGTTCTCCGGTTCTGCTTTAGAAGCTGAAGCATTTGGTGGATGCTTCGGAACTGAAGACCAGAAGGAAGGCATGAAAGCATTCTTAGAAAAGAGACCTGCTGAATTTAAGAACAAATAATAAGCATAATACATATAAGTATGACCCCTCTCATATAAACTTTGGAGGGGTTTTTCTTATGTAACAATATTTATGATGCAAAAAGTCCCGCAATATAATTACTGCGGGACTATTTTTCATATTTATTAATTACCTATGAATTACAGTAATCCACCAATCTGAACGAATAATGGAGCAAATACAACTGCAACGATAGTCATTAACTTGATTAAGATGTTGATTGAAGGACCGGATGTATCCTTGAATGGGTCACCAACTGTATCACCTACAACAGCAGCTTTGTGAGGATCTGAACCCTTACCGCCAAAGTTGCCTTCTTCGATGTACTTCTTAGCGTTATCCCATGCACCACCGGCATTGGACATCATGATAGCCATCATAACACCAGATGCTAAAGCACCACCAAGCATACCGCCTAATGCTTCAGGTCCAAAGATGATACCAACAGCTAAAGGAGCGATTACAGCCATGATACCAGGAAGTACCATTTCTTTTAAAGCAGCCTGAGTTGAAATATCAACGCATCTTGCATAGTCAGGCTTTGAAGTACCTTCCATGATACCCTTATCTTCTCTGAACTGTCTTCTAACTTCTTCGATCATCTTGTTAGCAGAGTTACCTACAGAATTCATAGTTAAAGCTGAGAATACGAATGGTAACATTGCTCCGATAAATAAACCGATGATTACGATTGGGTTTAATAAGCTGATTGAATCTAAACCAGTAACAGCAGCATATGAAGCGAATAATGCTAATGCTGTTAAAGCAGCAGAACCGATAGCGAAACCTTTACCGATAGCAGCTGTAGTATTACCTACTGCGTCTAACTTGTCAGTGATTTCTCTAACTTCGTGAGGTAATTCGGACATTTCTGCGATACCACCAGCGTTGTCAGATACCGGACCATAAGCGTCAACTGCAACTGTCATACCTGCTGTTGAAAGCATACCTACAGCAGCAAGAGCGATACCGTATAATCCAGCAAACTGGTAAGCAAAGAATACGCCTGCACAGATTAAAATGATTGGCCACATTGTGGACATCATACCTACACCTAAACCGCTGATGATAGTTGTAGCTGCACCGGTCTGGGACTGTTCAGCAATCTTCTTAACTGATTTGTAATCTCCGGAAGTGTATACTTCTGTAATCTTACCGATAGCAATACCAACAACAAGACCTGAAATGATAGCAGCAGCATAGCTGTAGTTTCCAAGCATGTTCTTTGATAAGAAAATAGTAGCAATAATTACAATAATACCACTGATATAAGTACCCATGTTAAGAGCGTTAGCAGGGTTTCCACCTTCCTTACCTCTTACACACATAATACCGATTACTGAAGCGATGATACCAACTGCAGAAATGATTAATGGGAATAATGCAGCTGTTGCAGCATTGAATGTAGCATCTCCGCCTGCGTTAGCAACAGCTACTGCAGCTAATGTTACTGCAGAAATGATTGATCCAACATATGATTCAAACAAGTCGGAACCCATACCTGCAACGTCACCTACATTGTCACCTACGTTGTCAGCAATTACTGCTGGGTTTCTTGGGTCATCTTCAGGGATGCCAGCTTCAACCTTACCTACAAGGTCAGCACCAACGTCAGCAGCCTTAGTGTAGATACCGCCACCAACTCTTCCGAATAAAGCCATTGATGAAGCACCAAGACCAAAACCTGTAATGCACTGAGTAACAGTAGCAAGGTCAAGAACACAAATGATTACGCCAAGACCGAATAAACCTAAACCTGATACGCAAAGACCCATTACAGCACCGGATCTAAAAGCAATCTTAAGAGCTTTGTTCATTCCGGATTCTCTTGCAGCATTTGCAGTTCTAACATTACCGTTAGTTGCAACCTTCATACCGAAGAAACCTGCAAGAACTGATAATAAAGCACCGCATAGATATAGGATTGCAGTAATCCAGCTCTTTAAGCCAATACCGATTAGTAAGAATAATACGACAATAACAAAAATCATTGTCTTATATTCTCTTGTTAGAAACGCCATAGCACCTTCTTTGATGTAGCCGGCAATTTCTTTCATTCTGTCTGTACCTTCTTCAGCCTTCATAATCCATGCTGCTAAGCAAAAAGCAACAAGAAGACCAAAAGCGGCCGCACAAACAATGAAAATTTTCATGATTGCATACCTCCTGTTCACTTTTTAACGAGTAATAAGAGGCACTGTCTGTACCTCTTATCCTCAAAGCGAAAATTAAAAATATAATTATAAACAATTTTATCGATTTAGCTGCAATACATATATCATGTAAAACAGTTCAATCTATTCCATCATAACTAAAGCAATTGACAGTATTACAAACAGTACTGCACCAATTGAAGTAACTTTAGTTAAAATAGCCTCATAACCTTTGCTCTTCTTCTTACCGAAAAGCTGTTCAGCGCCACCTGCAATTGAACCTGATAATCCGGAACTGTTACCTGACTGTAAAAGTACACTTGCTATCAAGATAATACTGGCAATTGCAAGTAAAACCATTAAGAAAGTTTTCATCTCAATTCCTCCTTGTATTTTAACTTGATTATTGTACCATATTCTTCATGTCTAAATCAAGCTAAAAGTTGACTATTTCAATAAATTTTAACGGATCAAGGCTCGCTCCACCTACCAAAGCACCATCAATTTCTTCCATATTCATAATTTCTGTCGCATTGTCAGGTTTAACGCTTCCGCCATACTGAATTACAATCTTATCAGCTGTTTCCTCGTCATATATTTCACTTAATGTCATTCTGATGCATAAGCACATCTGGTTAGCCTGCTCGGGAGTTGCTGTTCTTCCTGTCCCGATTGCCCATACAGGTTCATATGCTACAGTAACCCTTTCAGCCTGATGACCCTCGATACTCTTAAATGCTGCCCTTATCTGTGAAGAAACTATATCCTCTTCTTTGCCGGCTTCTCTTTCTTCAAGATTTTCACCAACACAAACTACAGGCAATATTTCAGTTTCCAGAATAGCTTTAAGTTTCAAATTTACAGTCTCGTCTGTCTCTGCAAAATACTGACGTCTTTCAGAATGACCGATAAGACAGTAGTCAACACCAATTTCCTGCAGCATTGGAATAGAAACTTCACCGGTATATGCTCCTTCTTTTTCAAAATGAACATTCTGTGCTCCAACACCAATACCTGTTCCTTTAAAAGCCTCAACCAGCATAGAAAGCTGTGTATAAGGGGCAAATACAGCTGTTTTGACATCTGTTCCGTGATATAAAGTTCTAAATTTCATAGCATATTCTTTAGCTTCTGAAATTGTCTTGTACATTTTCCAATTTCCTGCAATAAAAGGAATTCGCATCTTCTTACCTCTCTTATTTATCTTCCAATACAGCTACTCCCGGCAGTTCCTTACCTTCAAGGAACTCTAAGGAAGCGCCGCCTCCGGTTGAAATATGTGTCATCTTGTCCGCAAGACCGAACTGTTCAACTGCTGCTGCAGAATCCCCTCCGCCAATTACAGTAATAGCCTTCGATTCACTTAAAGCTTTCGCAATTTCAAAAGTACCCTTTGCGAAGTTTTCCATTTCAAAAACTCCCATAGGTCCATTCCACACAACAGTTTCAGCCTTTGCAATCTCTTCTTTGTAAAGTGCCACTGTTTCAGGTCCGATGTCCATGCCCATCATGTCTGAAGGCATATCTTCTCTGCTGCATGTCAGCATTTCAGTTTCGTTCTTGAACTCCTTAGCACATACCACATCGACAGGAATGAGCATCTTAACACCCTTTGCTTCAGCTTTATTT
The DNA here is from genome assembly GCA_945788655.1 of uncultured Clostridia bacterium. Classification (GTDB taxonomy): domain Bacteria; phylum Bacillota; class Clostridia; order Peptostreptococcales; family Anaerovoracaceae; genus Fimisoma. The sequence goes on from CALZMV010000057.1 coordinate 6,762, forward strand.
AACAGTTCTGCAGCAAGGTCGATGCTCTCAGCATCCAAAATTGAAGTTCCTATTTCAAGGCCCATTGCTTTATAGAATGTATAAGCCATTCCGCCACCAATGATTAATGTGTCAACCTTATTCAGGAGATTTTCAATAACGGAAATCTTATCTCCAACCTTTGCACCGCCCATAATTGCAACGAAAGGTCTCTTTGGATTCTCAACAGCATTGCCTAAGAACTTTATTTCTTTTTCGATTAAGAAACCGGATACTGCTGGAAGATAGTCTGCAACACCTGCTGTGGAGGAGTGAGCTCTGTGAGCAGTTCCGAATGCATCGTTTACGAAGATTTCCGCAAGAGATGCTAATTCTTTTGCAAATTCTGCACCGTTCTTAGTTTCTTCTTTTCTGAAGCGAACATTTTCTAAAAGCATTACTTTGCCGCCTTCTAAAGAAGCAGCTTTAGCCTTCACATCTTCATCAACCACTACATCAGACTGTGCGAAAATCACATCCATGCCCAGCAGTTCAGAAAGTCTGTCTGCAACGGGCTTAAGAGTATATTTCATATTTGCTTCGCCTTCAGGTCTTCCGAGGTGTGACATGAGAATAACTGCTGCATCCTGCTCAATAAGATATTTTATAGTAGGCAATGCTGCAGTAATTCTTGTATCGTCTGTGATTGATCCGTCTTTTAGAGGAACGTTGAAATCACATCTTACGATAACTTTTTTACCTTTTACGTTAATGTCTTTAACAGTTTTTTTCATTTTAAGGTCTTCCTTACCTTCCTTATTTATTATCTACACTATACATGTGCTTAATCATTTCTAAGCACTTGCTGGAGTAACCGAATTCATTATCATAGAATGCAATGAATTTGAAGAAGTGGTCATTTAATTCAATACCTTCTCTTGAATCAAATATTGAAGTGCAAGGATCACCAACGAAATCGCCGGATACAACTTCATCATCAACATATTCTAATACACCCTTCATGTATGTTTCTGAAGCTTCCTTCATCTTCG
>CALZMV010000058.1 GCA_945788655.1 uncultured Clostridia bacterium
TTAAAGACGGTTATATTAAGCCGTCTTTTTTCATATAATTGCATCGGAGGCTTTATGTTAATGAAAGGTGCAATTAAGATGATTGTTTTAGTGTTGCTGCTGTTTGTAGGTGTTCCTCTTGTCATTGGAATGTCAGCCTGGAATGCGAGCAGAGAAGACGATACATCAGATTACAAAATAAGAACTCCGGACAAAGTAAAGGTATGGATTTCAGAAGAGGGAAAGACAAAGAAAATAGATTTTGAGGAATACGTGTTATGCGTAGTAGCTTCAGAAATGCCATCATCTTTCGAAGAAGAGGCATTAAAGGCTCAGGCTGTAGCTGTAAGAACATATGCAATGTCAAGGATCCTTAAATACGAAGAAACGCAAAATGAAACCCACAAGGAAGCACCTCTGTGTGATACAGTCCATTGCCAGGTGTATAAAACCACAGATGAGCTGGTACAAGCCCACGGTAAAGACTGGAAAAATAGTGGCCTTGTAAAAGTCAAAAAAGCATGTGCGGAAACTGAAGGAGAACTGCTGTATTATAACAAGAAGCTGGTAACGCAGCCCCTTTTTTTCAGCTCAAGCGGAGGTCAGACAGAAAACTCTGAGGATGTTTTTTCGGGAGAATACCCATATCTGGTAAGTGTCCCTAGTCCTTATGAAGATGGGGCAAAGCATGAAAACGAGAAGAAGACTTTTTCATTTAAAGAAGTAGAAAACAAGATGAACAGTGCTTTCAGTGATAGGGAAACGGGTATTGTAGGAAAGAGCAATATTAAGATACTTTCAAGAACTGCAGGTGGCAGAGTAGATCGGATGCAGATTGGTAAAAGCACGTATAAAGGAACTGAAGTCAGGAGCGGTCTTGGGTTAAGTTCTGCATTGTTTTCCGTCGTGATAAAGGAGAACGGGATAGAAATTACTTCAAGCGGATATGGTCACGGAGTTGGATTAAGTCAATATGGAGCCAATGGAATGGCGAAGCAGGGAAAAAACTACAAAGAAATATTGTCATACTACTATACAGGAACAGAAGTATTTTAAGCGAGAATGAATATTAGGTGAGATTATTAGGGTTTACCTTGATTTTGCATGTTAAGCTATTGTATTATAAAAGTGATATATGCAATTTGGATAGCATTAGCTAAAGGAAAGGAAAAAACATGGCTGATCTGAAATATTTAAACCGTTTGTCAAGGGATTACCCTAATATCAAAGCTGCCTCTGCGGAAATAATTAACCTAAGGGCGATTTTAGCTCTGCCAAAGGGAACAGAGTATTTTCTCAGTGACCTGCACGGAGAGCATGAAGCTTTTATCCATATGATAAAGAGCGCTTCAGGTACTATAAAAATGAAGATTGATGAGCACTTTGATAACATCTTAAGTGAAAGAGAAAGAGAAGAACTTGCTGCACTGGTTTACAATGCAAAGGCTGAACTGAAACGAAAGAAAGAGTCTGAAAGGGACTTTGACGAATGGTGCAGAATTGCAATTTATCGTTTAATAACGATATGCCAGTCTGTATCTACTAAATACACAAGATACAGAGTGAGACAGAGACTCCCAAAATATATCGATTACAGTATCGATGAGCTGTTACACGCAGATGATGAAGCCAACAAGTCATACTACTACAACGAAATTATAAACTCCATTGTTGAAACAGGCATTGCCGAGGACTTCATCATTGAACTTACAGAGGCAATAAGCAGGCTGGCAGTTGATAAACTACATATTATCGGTGATATATTCGACAGAGGGGCACATCCTGATGCCATTATGGAATATCTTATGGACTTCCATGATGTGGATTTTCAGTGGGGTAACCACGATATAGTCTGGATGGGAGCGGCTGCAGGTAACAGAGCATGCATCACCAACCTCTTGAGAATGAACATCAGCTATAACAATTTTGATATGCTTGAGGTGGGATATGGAATTAACTTAAGACCACTTGCAACTTTTGCAGAAAAGGTCTACGCTGATGACCCATGTCAGTATTTCAAACCGCACATTTTAGATGAGAATAAATATGACCCTGTGCCTGAAGAACTTGCTGCAAAGATGCACAAAGCTATTGCAATCTGCCAGTTTAAGCTTGAGGGACAGCGTATAATGGCACATCCTGAATACAAGCTGGAAAAGAGACTCCTTCTTGATAAGATAAATCTTGAAGAAGGAACCGTTGAAGTGGAAGGAGTAAAATGGCCTCTTCGCGATACTAATTTCCCTACTTTGGATCTAAACGATCCGTACCAGCTGACAGCTGAAGAAGAAGAAGTTGTAAATGCTTTAGTTGCTTCTTTCCTAAACTCAGACAAGCTTCAGAAACATATAAAGTTCCTGTTTACCCACGGTGAATTATACACTAAGATAAACGGCAACCTGATGTACCATGGATGCATTCCTATGGACGAAGAAGGCGAGTTTATGGAAGTTGAACTCAATGGAAAAACTCTGAAGGGCAAAGCTCTTATGGATTTCTTAGATGATCAGGTGAGAAGAGCTTACTATTCCGAGAAAGACCAGGATGAAAGAGAATACGATGCCGACCTGATGTGGTACTTATGGCTTGGCGGAGATTCTCCTCTCTTTGGCAAAGAAAAGATGACAACCTTTGAACGTCTTTTCATTGAGGACAAGTCAACTCATAAGGAATATACAAGACCATATTACAAGCTGATTAAAGAGAGAAAAGCCTGCGAAAAGATTTTGCTTGAATTCGGCTTAGATCCAAACAAGAGCAAAATCTTAAATGGGCATGTTCCTGTTAAGATTAAGGATGGAGAATCCCCTATTAAGGGAGGAGGTCTTCTCTACGTAATTGATGGAGGTATTTCCAAGGCTTATCAGAAACAGACCGGTATTGCAGGATATACTTTTATTTACAATTCCAGATTTATGGCATTTGCTGAACATAAACCTTATTCACCGCTTCGTGAAGATGGAACTCAGGAATTCCATTCGCCTGTAATGAAAATCGTTGAAAATCTACCTGAGAGACTTCTTATTATTGACACAGACCAGGGCAAGGACCTTGTTGGCAAGGTAGAAGACCTCAGGAGCCTGATACAGGCGTTTAAGAATGGCGAAATCAAAGAAAAGTATTAACCAATCAGGTCATTAATAATAAAAGAGGAGTATAAGATGGCAAAAGAGAGAAAATACATGGGGCTTTCCCAGCATTTGTACAGTGTGTTTTTTGCGCCGAGAGGCAACGAGCGTATGATTAAGCTGGGTAAGGATATAGCACAGCAGTATCTTAACCCTTTCGATAAACTAATAGGAGTTGTGGGTGAAGCAGGCTCCGGCAAGAGCATGCTTATTAAAGGAATGTTCCCGGGACTGGATCTTTGCAACGACGATAACGGTGTCAATATCAGACCGCTTCCTATCCTTGATGTTGATGAGGATGAAGGATTTTATGCTCCCCATACTTACCATATGGACGTGAGATTTGAGATGGCATTCACTCAGCCACATGTTCTGGCTGAAGCGGTTAAGACGGCTATTAAGAAAAACAGAAGAGTGATAATAGAGCATTTTGATCTGCTGTACCCGTTTCTGGAGATGAATGCCAATCTGCTGATAGGAGTAGGAGAAGAGGTAATTGTAACCAGACCTACTTTCTTCGGACCCCTTCCCGAAGATTTGGCAAAGATTGTTCATTACAGCATTCAGTTCCGTAAGATGGCACATACTGCTGAAGACCTGGTTGAACATTGTATGTCACCTGAACTCTTCGAGAAATGTTACCATGGTGACGTAAAGAGAGGTTTCAGTCTTGGATTTAAAGAAAAACCAGAGATTGATCTTGACGCACTGGAGAAAGATGTTAAGGATCATATCGATGCCAACTATTCCATCGATTTCTGTGATGAAGACCATATATATATTGATACGGTTAAACACAAATGTACAGGACCTAGAATACATGTGCGTTCAACAGGTGAAATAGAGAATTTCAGACTGCTCAAAAAGATATACTATGATCCGTCGCAGGAAATGTACCTTATCATCGGTCTTGTAGGAGCAGACCTTGGAAGAGAGATAGCAGACCTGAACGAAATAAATTTTAAGAGTTAATAATTAGGAGAAAACTTAAGTGAAGATAATAAAAAGTGAAGAATTGACAGTAGCAATAAGAGAGATGTGCATGAATGCAAACTATCATCTTCCGAAGGATATGAAGGATGCCATATGCACATGCAGAGAAAACGAACCTTTTGATATTGCAAAGAATATCCTTGGAAAAATTGAAGAAAACTTTAATATTGCTGATGAAGATGAAGTTCCTATCTGTCAGGATACAGGTCTTGCCCTTGTTTTCCTTGAAATAGGACAGGATGTGCATATTGAAGGCGACTTAAGAAGTGCCGTTGATGAAGGCGTGAGACAGGGCTACACAGATGGATATTTAAGAAAATCATGTGTTAAGGATCCGTTTGACAGAGTAAATACAAAGGATAATACTCCTGCAGTATTGTACACCGATATAGTTCCCGGAGACGAACTTAGAATTACAGTTGCACCAAAGGGCTTTGGAAGTGAAAACATGAGCCAGATTAAGATGCTCAAGCCGTCCGATGGATTAGAGGGAGTAAAGCAGTTTATCCTTAAGGTTGTTGAAGAAGCAGGTCCAAACCCTTGCCCTCCAATTGTAGTTGGTGTAGGTGTAGGAGGAACCTTTGACAAGGCAGCATTGCTGGCTAAAAAGGCGTTGCTGAGACCTGTAAATCAGCGCAATGACAATCCGTTTTATTCAGATCTTGAAGCGGAGATGCTTGAAAAAATTAACGCGCTTGGCATTGGACCTCAGGGCTTTGGAGGCAAGACGACAGCTTTAGCAGTAAATATTGAAAGTATGCCTACTCACATAGCAGGATTACCTTGTGCGGTAAACATCAACTGCCATGCTACAAGACATGTGACAAAGGTTTTATAGGGAGTCAGAGAAAATGGCAAAGAGAATTACAACTCCGCTTACTGCGGAAAAGACAAAAGATTTGAAGGCTGGAGACGATGTTCTTATCAGCGGAGTGATATATACAGGAAGAGATGCTGCCCACAAGAGGCTGGTTGAACTTGTCAAAGAAGGCAAACCGCTTCCTGTGGATTTAAAGGATGCAATAATATACTATGTAGGACCTGCACCAGCTAAACCGGGGCAGGCAATAGGTTCAGCAGGACCGACAACCAGTTACAGAATGGATGCATATGCACCGACTCTTCTGGATTTGGGGCTGAAGGGCATGATTGGCAAGGGCAAGCGTTCAGATGAAGTTATCGATGCAATGAAGAGAAACGATGCTGTATATTTTGGCGCCATCGGTGGTGCAGGAGCACTTCTTTCCAAATGCATTAAAAAAGCAGAAATAGTATGCTATGAGGATTTGGGAGCTGAAGCTGTCAGACGCCTCGAGGTGGAAGATTTACCGGTAGTGGTTGTAATCGATAAAGATGGAAACAACCTTTATGAAGAAGGCAGAAAATCATATCTTGCAATGGAGAATAAATAATGTTTAGCAAAATCAGGATAGATGAGTCCGGCAAGGTGCCCATTTACAAGCAGATAGGCGACTATATAAGGCAGCAGATTGCAAAAGGGGAACTTGAGGCCGGATACAAGCTTCCTACCGTAAGGGATCTGGCCGGTGAAATAAAGGTTTCAATGGGAACGGTAAAGCATGCATATGAATATCTGGAAGACCTCGGTGCTGTTGAAATGGTTCAGGGCAAAGGAACTTTTGTCCTTGGACAGGAAGAAGACAACAGCAGCCGTAAGGATCGCGCCATGGCTGCAATGGATGAAATGTTCCATAAACTGGAGAGGCTTGGGTTTACGCCTAGAGAAATGGAAATCTATGTGAATCTGAAACTGAAGGGTCTTGAAGAAAAGTACGAAGTTGTAAAAGTTGCAGCTATCGACTGTAATCCTGAAACACTGCAGATTATTCAGAAACAGCTGATGCAGATAGGATATGCTGAAACGGCTGTATTCAGTCTCGGTCACTTGCCTGAAATTGAAGAAAGACTTAATTCCGAGTACGATATTATTCTTACTACTTCCACCCATTATGCGGAGGTTGAACCTTATGTTAAAAATCCTCAGAAGTTGGGAATGATGGCAACTATGCCATCTATCAGAACAGTAATCAAGCTGGCAAAGATTCCTGAAAACAGCAATGTCGGTATAGTTTGTGCGAGCGATACATTTTCAAGAGTTGCCAGAGATAACTGTCAGGTTATAGGTGAATGGGCAGACAGGCTGGAAACCATGCTTTTTGGTCAGCCACAGAAGCTTAAGTCTTTTTTGAGAAAAAAGGATGCCATAATCGTGCCTGAAGGGTATGAAGCTTTTGCTTCGAGAGAAGAAAAAGAAATGATAAAAGCATTCGAAAACAAGGGTAAAACCGTCGTTTCCTACGATTACAAAATAGACAAGGGGTCCTTCATGTATGTGGAGGCTCTTATTAAAAAGTGTATCAATAAGAAAAGAAGTTCATAAAATCAGAGCAGGTGTATTAATCTGGCTTAGGGACGCGGCAAAGCCGCGTATGCGCCATCTTAATACACCTGCTCTTTTATTCGCCGATTTCTTTTAATTCCTGATATTTGCTGTGAAGCATCTTCAATTTATCGATAATGTCAATCTTCTGAGGACAGTGAGACTGGCAGCTTCCACATTCGATGCAGTTGGTTGTATTTGGTCCAAGTTTTTCGTAGTCGCCGGACAGTGAACCCCAAATGTGATGGAATCCCTTAGCGGCAGCTTCATTGTACCATGCAAAGAGCTTTGGAATCTTAATGCTGGAAGGGCACTCGAAGCAATAGTCACAGCCGGTGCAAGGAATGATAATATCTGCACGCAGTTTTGAAGTAGCAGACTTGATTGCTAAAAGTTCATTTTGAGAAAGCTTTCTTTCTGAAAAAGTTTTTATGTTGTCAATCATCTGCTGGCTTGTTGACATTCCGGATAAGGTGCAGGCAACACCTTCAAGCTGCTCTACAAAGAGAAGTGCATATGAAGCGTATGATGCAGGTTTCTTACCTTCAGCAGCTGTTGCGTCTGATAAGATTTTTTTAGCTTCTTCGCTCGGAAGATTTGCAAGCATTCCTCCGCGAACAGGTTCCATAATGATTATTGGCTTATTATATTTTCTTGCAATTTCATAAAGCGCCTTTGCATCTTTAAATTCCCAGTCGAAATAATTGATCTGAATCTGAACAAACTCAAGAACATCTCCATGATTTGATAGAATGTATTCTAACAGTTCAGGCTGGCAGTGAACAGAAAAGCCTATGTGCTTTGCCAGACCCTTTTCTTTAACTTCTACCATAAAGTCTACCAGGTTAAGCTTTTCTACACCTTCCCAGCTTTCTTCATCTATGCTGTGAAGCAGGTAATAGTCAAAGTAATCTACCTTACACTTTTCTAACTGTTCATTAAAAATTCTTTCAGCGTCTTCTCTTGTATTACATAGCCATGTAGGAAGCTTGTCTGCAAGGGTAAAGCTGTCACGTGGATACTTTGAAAGCACTGCACCGCAGAAGTTTTCAGATTCTCCCTGGTGATAGCGGTAGGCAGTATCGAAATATGTAATGCCCCCTTGCATAGCTTCTTCCACCATCTTTGCACCTGTTTCATAATCTATTTCTCCATTTTCAAGCATCGGCAAACGCATTGTTCCGAAGCCCAATGAAGACACTTTTTCTCCGTTAAAATCGTTATATCTCATTTTTCAATCCTCCATTATT
>CALZMV010000059.1 GCA_945788655.1 uncultured Clostridia bacterium
GCAATGGCGAGACAAGATAATGATCGTGTAATAGTTATTTTCGGATCCCTGTCATTTTTAGCAGAAGCAGAGCAGGCATTTTATAACCAGGAAAGTAGGTAAATTTATGGATAAAGATAAGATTATGGAGGGAGTAAAGCTGATATTAGAAGGTATCGGCGAAGACCCTGAAAGAGAGGGCCTTTTAGAAACTCCTTTAAGGGTAGCAAAGATGTACGATGAACTTGCATCCGGATATACTGATGATGCAACCATTCATTTAGAAAAAAGATTTAAAGCAGACAGCAATGATATAGTTATTGAAAAGGATATATATTTCTATTCCATGTGCGAACATCATATGCTTCCTTTCTATGGTACCGCAGCCATTGCCTATGTACCTAACGGCGAAGTGGTGGGTCTATCAAAAATTGCAAGAACACTGGAAGTTTATGCTAGGAGACTGCAGCTTCAGGAAAGACTTACAGCGCAGGTTGCAGATGCTTTTATGGAAAATCTCAATGCAAAGGGCGTTATGGTATTAATCGAAGCTGAGCATATGTGTATGACCATGCGTGGAATTAAAAAGCCCGGCACTAAGACAGTTACAACTGTGACAAGAGGCGTTTTCGCAGAAGATGAAAAACTGAGAAACGAATTTTATCGCATGCTGGGTAAATAGCTATGGAAAGGGTAAACAAGATAATAAATCATCCATTGTGGATTGAAGCTGTTTCAGATATAGAGCATTCAGAAAAAGTTAGAAAATTCTGTCGGCACGGCAGAGAACATCTCCTTGATACAGCACGAATTGCATACATTTTCTCACTTGAAGAAAATCTGAATATAAGCAAGGAAATAATATATGCTGCAGCACTTTTGCATGATATAGGAAGAAGTGAAGCATATTCAGGAGGACTTCCGCATGAAGAAGCAGGAGCAGCTTTAGCAAGAAAAATCCTTTTAGAATGCGATTTTGACCATGATGAAGTTGACTTGATATCTGATTCAATATTGTCTCATCGCGAAAAATGTGCATTAAAAAACGATAATTTATGCACAATACTCTATATGGCGGACAAAAAATCTAGAATATGTCTATTTTGCGATGCCCGTAATGAATGCAAATGGGATTATGAAAAGATGAATATGTCCTTGGATGTATAGGAGGCAAAATGTTTAAAATAGGTAATAAAGAATTTGATATAGATAATAAATGTTACATAATGGGGATATTAAATGTTACACCGGATTCCTTTTCTGATGGAGGAAAATGGAATAATCTTGACAATGCATTAAAGCATGCAGAGCAGATGATTGAAGAAGGGGCTTCTATTATTGATGTAGGTGGAGAGTCTACGCGGCCTGGACATGTTGTAATCTCTGAAAAGGAAGAAATTGAGCGTGTAATTCCTGTAATAGAATGTTTAAAAAAAGAATTTGATATTCCCGTTTCCATAGACAGCTATAAAACAAATGTAGCAGCAGCGGCACTAGAAGCAGGAGCGGACCTGGTTAATGACATTTGGGGACTTAAGCACGACGAAAAGATGGCAGAGCTTATCGCAAATGCAGGTGTACCGTGTTGCTTGATGCATAATAGACATAATACGGATTATGTCAACTTTATTGCGGACATGAAGAACGACTTGAGAGAGACCATTTCCATAGCGCAAAAAGCGGGAATTTCCAAGGATAAGATTATTCTCGACCCGGGTGTGGGCTTTGGAAAAACTTATGAAAACAACCTTACAGCAATTAATCATCTCGAGGAGCTAAGAGAACTGGGTTATCCTATATTACTTGCCACATCACGAAAATCTGTCATCGGGTTAACTCTTGATTTGCCAGCAGATAAGAGAATCGAAGGAACCATCGCCACTTCTGTTATGGGTGTTTTGAAGGGAGCATCTTTTGTGAGGGTTCATGATGTCAAAGAAAACCTGAGAGCAATTAGAATGACAGAGGCTATTTTGAGAGGATAATGTGCTATGAAATATGATGAAATAAACATAAAAAACCTTCAGGTGTTTGCCAATCACGGTGTTTATCCTGAAGAAAATATACTTGGCCAGAGATTTGACATTTCATTGACCATGAGAGTAGATGCAAGACCCGCAGGGAAAAAAGACGATTTAGAATTATCCGTTAACTATGGAGAAGTCAGCAGCTTTATTACAGATTTTATGAAAAATAATACATATAAACTGATTGAAGCCGTAGCAGAGAATTTGGCAGAAGAATTGCTGCTTAAGTATGACCTTGTAAAAAGCCTTAAGCTTACTGTAGCAAAACCATGGGCACCTGTTATGCTGCCTCTGGAAACCGTTTCAGTTACTATAGAACGGGGCTGGCAGGATGTTTATTTAAGCTTAGGTTCAAATATGGGGGATAAGAGAGCATATCTTGATACTGCAATAGATGAGCTCAATAAGCTTAGGGGATGTGTTGTAGAAAAGGTTGCAGATTACTTGGAGACGGAGCCTTATGGAGGTGTTGAACAGGATGATTTCCTTAATACCTGCGTTAAGATAAGGACTTTTATCCCACCAAGAGAGCTTTTGGATTCCATACACGAAATAGAAGCAAAAGCAGGAAGAGAGAGAATCGTTCATTGGGGACCGAGGACTTTGGACATAGATATTTTAATGTATGGAAATGAGATTATAGATGAGGATGATTTTGTTGTTCCACATATTGAGATGCATAAGAGACAATTTGTTTTAGACCCTTTGTCAGAAATTGCACCACATAAGATTCATCCTTTGCATAAAAAAAGTATTATTCAGCTGAAGGAGGAACTCAACAGTACATTTTAAGGGAACGTAAAAATAATCACTGTTTTATCACATGTATGTGATAGAATTGATAAAAGGATTATTAAAAAAAGGGGGAAGTCAAAATGGGGGAAAAGTGGCGTGAAATCCTTAGAGATAGCATTAAAAGCATCGATGAAATAAGAGACTATTTAGCTCTTGGCGAGGATGAAGCAAAGAAGATTGAAGATATTTCGAAAAAATATCCTATATGTGTTAATGAGTATTATTTAAGCTTGATAGATAAGAATAATCCGGATGATCCTATCAGAAAAATGTGCATTCCTGATGGTATTGAACTTTCAGATGGAGGCGATAAAGATACCAGCGGTGAATATGACAACACGGTTGTTAAGGGTATGCAGCACAAATACAGGCAAACTGCCCTTATTCTTTCTACCGATAAATGCGCGATGTATTGCAGGCATTGCTTCAGGAAACGTATGGTAGGTGTGGATACCGATGAAGCTGAAGGAAACATAGCAGCCATGGCTGAGTATGTTGCAAAGCATAAAGAAATAAATAATGTTCTTATTTCCGGCGGTGACTCATTCATGAACTCTTCAGATGTAATAGCCGAGTATCTTGAAGCTTTTGTAGACATTACCAGCATTGATTTCATACGCTTTGGAACACGTACTCCTGTGGTTTTTCCACAGAGGATCATAGAGGATGAGGGATTACTTGATATTTTAAAAAAATACAATAATAGAAAGCAGATTATTATTGTTACGCAGTTTAATCATCCAAAGGAATTGACAGAGGATGCCATGAGGGCAATTAAGCTCCTAAAGGAGACAGGTTGCATAATAAGGAATCAGACAGTACTTTTAAAAGGTGTAAACGATGAAGTACAGGTTCTTTCAAGTTTGATGAATAGTTTAGTTTCATATGGAATTATTCCTTATTATATATTCCAGTGCAGACCTGTTGAAGGTGTTAAAAACCAGTTCCAGGTTCCTTTCCTGAAAGGAATTGATATTGTTGAAAAAGCTAAATCTTTTATGAACGGGCAAGCAAAGAACGTAAAGTTTGTTTTTTCACATCTGACAGGAAAGATTGAAATTTTAGGAAAGACAGACAACAGCGAGATGTTGTTCAAATATCATCAGGCAAAAAATGAAGAAGATCAGGGGAGAATATTTTTACAACATGTAAATGAAATGCAATGTTGGATATAATTGACAGTAATAAAGGAGATTCTGACCTATGCCAATAAAAGTACCAAATAATTTACCAGCAATAGAAACCTTAACTGAAGAAAACGTATTCGTTATGACTGATACACGTGCTATGACACAGGATATCCGTCCACTTCAGATTCTCATTCTTAATTTGATGCCGACCAAAATAGATACAGAAACTCAGCTTACACGTCTTCTTGGTAATACACCGCTTCAGGTAGAACTTGAATTGCTTCAAACAAGCACACATAAGGCTACCAATACATCTGAAGAGCATATGATTGCCTTTTATAAGACATTTGATCAGATTAAGCATAAATTTTATGATGGTTTTATCATAACCGGTGCACCTGTAGAGCTTCTCGAGTTTGAAGAGGTTGAATATTGGGATGAATTGTGTGAAATTATGGAATGGAGTAAACGTCATGTTCACAGCACTTTCCATATTTGCTGGGGTGCACAGGCAGGCCTTTATTATCACTATGGCATTCAAAAACATGTTCTGCCAAAGAAGCTGTCAGGTGTGTATAAGCATACGCTGACATATAAGAAGGGAATGCTTTTCCGCGGTTTTGATGATGAATTCTATGTACCTCATTCAAGAAATACAACAGTGTATCAGGAGGACATTGAGGCTGAACCTGAGCTGAAAATCATTTCAACTTCCGAAGAAGCAGGTGTTTATGTATGTAAATCTGTAGATGACAGACAGATTTTCGTAATGGGACACTCGGAATATGACTGGAACACCCTTGAAAAAGAATATGTGCGCGATAAAAATGCAGGGCTAAACCCTGAAATTCCATGTAACTATTATCCAAATGATGATGATACAAAACCACCGGTTGTAAAGTGGAGAAGCTGTGCAAACTTGCTGTATTCAAACTGGCTCAACTACTTCGTTTATCAGACAACACAGTATGATATCACACAGATTATTGATGAGAATGTCCGCAACATGTTCAATCAGGATACAAAGGTTGACTTAAAGGTGGCTAAATTCGGTGGCACTTCTCTTGCTGATGCTGCTCAGTTCCGCAAGTGCAGAGATATCATTCAATCAGAAACTGAACGTCGCTTTGTTGTTGTAAGTGCACCCGGTAAACGTTCCGGAGACGATGTGAAGGTAACGGACATGCTTATTGCATGTGCAGATAAAAAGGACAGAAACGAGGCTTTGGAGATTCTTTCAAAGATTCAGTCTCGCTATAAGGTTATGGTTCGCAGCTTAGGTGTTAAGCTGGATGTTGATGAAGAATTTAAGAAGATTTCTGACTCTTTAGGCAATCCTTCCATGAGAGACTATATCATTTCTCGAGGTGAATATCTGAACGCTCTTATTATGGCAGAGCTTACCGGAATGGAATTTGTGGATGCACAAGGTAATATTATACTTGATGAAAATGGTCAATATAATGAAGAAAAAACTCGTGCAGTCCTTGGTGGCAAACTTGAAAAATTATCAGGAGCTGTCATTCCTGGATTTTACGGCACTATGCCTGACGGTTCCATTCGTACTTTTTCAAGAGGAGGTTCGGATATTACAGGTGCTATAGTGTCTGCAGTTACAAATGCTGACGTTTATGAAAACTGGACAGATGTTTCAGGATTCCTTATGGCAGATCCACATATTGTTGACAATCCTATGCCTGTTCCTGTGATTACATATAAAGAACTAAGGGAACTATCCTACATGGGTGCAGCAGTTCTTCATGAAGAAACTATTTTCCCTGTAGTAAAAAAAGGAATACCTATTCATATCAGAAACACAAATTCACCTGAGGATTCCGGAACTTTAATTGTTAAGAATGCTGACTATTACCAGAGTAAGCTTGAGATTACCGGAATATCAGGTAAAAAGGCGAATACAACAGTTGTTATAGAAAAGGAACGTCTAAGCGAATTACCTGAAGCACGTGCTGAGATTCTGAAGATTTTTGGAGAATACGATATTACAATAAAGAATCTCCTGGCAGGAATAGATTCTCTTACAATAGTTGCACCTGAAGATCAGCTTAAAGCTTGTGAAGGTGAACTGGAAGAAGAGTTGCGTGAACGCATTCAGCCAAATTCAGTTTCATTTAATCACAATATTGCAATGATTGCTATCGTAGGACGAGAGCTATCAACATCTCCTGCAATTGCAGTAAAGGTTCTCGGTGCTCTTGCCAACAGAAAGATTAACATCAGATTAATTGACCATGGCGCTGCTAGAATTACAATGCTGCTTGGTGTAGAGGGCAATGATTATGTATCAGCTATTCAGGCAATATACAATGAATTTGCAAGGCTTTAGAAACTAATAATCAGAGAAATATAAAATGAGGTTGAAGAAGTATTATTCTTCAACCCCATTTTTTTATGCTTTGCATTATTTTTATTCTTCATATCCTAAATGAACTATGAGACCGCCTGCAAAGTTGTCAGCTGTCTTATTTGTAACATAAGCAGCTATTAGAGGCAGTTCAGGATATTTCTGACTTACAAGGGAACACATGGAATATTCCGGAATAGTTTCAACAGGTAAATCTGTTGTTTTGAACTTTTTATATGATTCAGTGAACTTTATTGCAAGATCTTGTCCCTGCTTATTGACATTATAGGAAGGATTGGTTAATGTCTGGGCAAAATTGATATCTGTTAATGAGCAAATCGTCTGATATGCTTCTGTAATTTCATTAAGCAGAGCCTCTGAACTTGAGCCTGCCATAAATTTTATTTTTATCTTCTGATTTACTGAGCTTATGAATCTTATGCTTGTAAAAGCTGCATCAGTTGAACTTTCATCCTCATTGTCATATTTTCCGTTTGGAGCAGTATAAATAAGGCTGACCAGACTCTCCGTGTCGTCGGTGGTAAACACACGTGCAGGCATCTCCACTTCTTCATATGTGTATGTTGCCTGAGGATATTTGTCACTATATTTATCATTAAATGATTCAATAGCGTTATCTAATCTTGTCATTACCTTTGTTTTAGAATCTTCATTTACAACTATGGTAATAGAAGCTTCTGTAACTGTAGCAGCGCTTTCCAGGCTTCCACCACTAAAATCCGCCAGTTCAAAGAGAACGGATTTTGATTTAAATGTTGCAAGAAGGTTACCGAGCTGTTTTATCGGATTAGGATATGATGCAGTTTTTTCGGTTATTTTTTCTGCAGGCATACCTGAAATTGTAACCTTAAACGCTTTATCATAAGATGGTTCTACCATGGAAATATCTCTTGTAAATTCGTACTCTGATACAGCACCCGTAACATTGGCGATCTTAGAAGTGCTATCGTTTCCTAAATAGATAATCTGAGTGTTTTCGGTAAAATAATCTGAAGAAAGTTTATCTACAGCTGAAGAATCACCGTTTTCTTCGGAAACAAATATAATTTTGTATTCTCCATGAGGCTTGTCATTCTTTGCAACTGTAAGGGCGCAAACGATACTGTTTTTGTATGATTGAATGCATGAATAATCGTATCCGCACAAGATTACTACTGGATTTCTGTCTTCAAGACCTTCAGTTGCACTAAAAGAATATATTATATTGCTGTTTTTGTCTTTCTTTACATCAATTCCCTTGTTTTCAGCCCAGTTTACCAGATACTTTGTTACTGTAGACTGATTTGTCATCTGAGATGTTGAGTCTAAGAAGTCTGTTTCATAAGCAATTACACGGTTTTCGATAATTTCGTCTAGAGAAGGCTCTTTGTCTCCTGCGAAAAAGAAAGTGAATAGTAGCAGTACAATTATGATAATTGCTATAATTGCTACCG
>CALZMV010000060.1 GCA_945788655.1 uncultured Clostridia bacterium
ATTTCACGAGCCACGGCTTCAGAGTAATTCTTGTGGGCTGTAAAATCGTTTCCTAAGAACACTTCTTCTGAGCTTGAATAGTTTACAGGTCCCAGCTTGTTGCTGAAGCCGTATTTTGTAACCATTTCACGTGCAATGTCAGTTGCTCTCATGATATCGTTGCTTGCACCTGTACTGATATCATCTAAAGTCAGAGCCTCTGCAACTCTGCCGCCCAAAAGATGAACAATCGCATTCTTCATGCTGTTTCTTGTTTCATAGCTCTTATCTTCCTTAGGAAGTGTCATTGTAAATCCGCCGGCTCTTCCTCTTGGAATAATTGTTACCTGATGAACAGGATCGCTGTCAGGAATCAGTCTTGCAACAACTGCATGACCTGCTTCGTGATATGCTGTAAGCTTTCTTTCCTTAGGGCTTACAACTCTGCTCTTCTTTTCAGGACCTGCAATAACCTTTGTAATTGCTTCTTCGATTTCTTCCATTCTGATGAAACGTCCGTTTCTTCTTGCAGTAATCAGTGAAGCTTCGTTAAGCAGGTTTTCTATATCTGCAGGAGTAAATCCCGGAGTTCTTCTTGCCAGTACATCCGGTGTAACATCTTCTGCAAGAGGTTTGTTCTTGCTGTGAATCTTGAAGATTTCTTCTCTACCCTTAACATCAGGCACCCCGATAACAATCTGTCTGTCGAATCTGCCCGGTCTTAATAAGGCAGGGTCTAAAATGTCAGGTCTGTTTGTAGCTGCCAGGATGATGATACCTGAGTTTTCAGCGAAACCATCCATTTCTACAAGCAGCTGGTTAAGAGTCTGTTCTCTTTCATCATGACCGCCACCGATACCTGCACCTCTCTTACGGCCTACGGCATCGATTTCGTCGATAAACACGATACAAGGTGCATTCTTCTTAGCCTGGTCAAACAAGTCTCTAACACGGGAAGCACCTACACCGACGAACATTTCAACGAAGTCGGAACCACTGATTGTAAAGAAAGGTACTCCTGCTTCACCTGCAGCAGCCTTTGAAATGTAAGTCTTACCTGTTCCCGGAGGGCCCACCAGGAGGATTCCCTTAGGAATTCTTGCACCTAAATCGTTATATTTCTTAGGATATTTGAGGAAGTCTACGACTTCTTCAAGTTCCTGCTTTTCTTCATCTAATCCGGCTACGTCTGCAAAGGTAACCTTCTTTTCTCCTCCTTTAACCATCTTGGCACGAGATTTACCAAACTGGAAGGCTTTGCCGTTGCCACCCTGATTCATCATGAAATAAATCAGGAAGATTATTGCTGCCGCCGCAAACAATGTCGGAAGCAGATTCAATATGAAGGACCCAGTGTTGTTAGGAGCATCGCTTTCATATACAAGCTTTCCCTCCTGAACCTGCGGGAATAAATACTCTTCATTTATTATTGATAGTTCAACCACAGAGTTTACATATGCATAAACCACTTTCTGATCGTTAAGCTTACCTGTGAGCTTTGTCTCTGTAACATTGATTTCCTTAATTTTTTCGTCTTGCAGGTACTGAACGAACTTTGACAGCGGTACTTCTTTAACCTCTACCTGCTGTCCGCCCAGCCCCTTATATGCTGAAGCTACTCCCAGTACGATAACAAACAGGATCACATATACAATTATGTTTTTTGCGAATCGTTTCACAGTTTTCCCCTTTCACGTTTTTTGTTTAATTCTACAAATATCCGATATATTTTACCATATGAATCACAAATTTTCAAGGATTATTATAGGTTCTGATGAGTTCACTGATACTGCATGCCTAGAAGAAAATCTTCCTTTCAGGCGCATATTTTCCTGGCTGAATACCTCTGACGGAAGCACCCACAGAACTTCGCTTCCCTTTGCAAGCACAAGCAGCTTATCCCTGTAATGTTTGGGAACTTTCTGGTCTACAAAGAAGTCCTGAAGCTTTTTAGAACCATTTTTCAGAGCAATTCTGTCTCCCTGCTTTCTGGTCCTTATCATCAGTTCCGTTTCCGACACTCCCTGAAAAGCACCGTAAACTTTATTCCTGTTTTTATCCTTGTATTCTACATATTCTTCACAGGTTAGAACCCTTATATTCCATCCCTTAAGGTTTAGCGCCCTGTCTTTTTTTTCAAAGACAAGCTTGTCATATTCCTTTCTTGCCAAATATCCTTCAGATAAATCGCACATAGCCGATGGACTATCTGAGGTCAGCACCGCATCAACAGCTTCACCTTGAGCATATGTCAAATTCTGATTCAGGCCTATTTTGTTCAGAGAGTGAGTATACACTCTGAATCTGATTGATTGGTGAAGTTCTGATAAAGTTTTACCATTAAGAATCTGGCAATCAGCTTCTTCTTTCTCAATGACCGAATTGTACATTGAAACAGCCTGTTCTTTGAGGTATTCTCTGTCTGCCGCAGCTATTCTGCCCAGCCTGTTGACAGTATCTATAATATTTTCATTAAAATTGTCCTGAAGGAAAGGAATAAGCATATTCCTTATTCTGTTTCTGGCATAAAGGTTTTCTTCATTAGTATGGTCGATTCTGGGCTTCAACCTCCTTTGACTGCAGTATTCTTCGATTTCTGAACGCTTAAAGTCCAGAATCGGTCTGATAACCGCAAAACCCCTTTCATCAAATCGCTTATATGGAATCCCCGCCAGTCCGTCCGTTCCCGTTCCTCTCATAAGGCGGAAAAGTATAGTCTCACATTGGTCGTTGGCATTATGAGCAACGGCAATGGCAATTTTCTCTTTAGTGATGCCCCTTTCAAGAATTTCTGATGCAGCCTTGCCAAAGGCTTCGTACCTTGCCTTCCTTCCTGCCTCCTCAGAAGTAAGCCCCAGTTCTGATGCCATCTCCTTGCAGTCAACTGTAAAAATGCTGCAGGCCACTTTATTTTTACTGCAGAGTTCTTCCACATAAGCCTGATCATCCTCAGCTGCTCCCGGTCTGAGCTTATGGTTGACATGAACCGCATGCAAGGTCAGGTTAAGTTCTTCCCTAAGGCTCATAAGCAGGTCAAAAAGGCACACTGAATCGGGACCTCCTGAAAGGCCTACTACAATGTGCATTCCATCAGTTATTAAATTGTGTTTTCTGATTGTCTGCAATATTTTTTTCTTCATTGTACTTTTATTATTATAGTGGTCATATCATCCATGCTTCCCAAAGGACATTTATCCATGGCAAGCTGAGTAATTTCTCTAGCCAGAAACCTCAAGGTCTTCCCTCTTGAATTCCTGATTAAAAAGTCTTTAAGCCAGTCAGCTCCAAGATCCGCCTTATCCGCTTCAGTTATTCCATCCGAAACCATCACTATAAGGTCCCCGGGTCTCAAATACATAGTCTTTCTGCTCAGGGAAACTCTGGAAATGATTCCAACAGGAAGCGCCTTGGGTTCAATAGCCCTCACCCAGTTATCTCTGAGAAGATACGAGGCAGCAGAACCCATCTTATAAAGGTTTGCCCTGCCTGTAGATTTGTTTATTATGAGCAGATCTATGGTAGCAAACATTTCCTCTCTTCCATGCCTCTCTATGAGGAGCCTGTTGACTATTTTTATTGCAAGAGCCGGCGCCATACCTGCCTTCAGGAGCTTTCTCAGCCACGTCAGCACAGTCCTGCTCTCAGCCGCCGCCTTCATCCCCTTGCCCATACCATCAGACAGGATGAAGGCCAGCCTGCCTCCGGGCAGGCTGCAGGTGGCAGCGGCGTCGCCGCTGCCGCCGGGGGCGGCTGCATACATGTAGCGCCCACTGCTTATCTTTTCAATTTTTCCGTAGCCTTTAGTTTTCATAGGCTTTATCCTAGCACAGATTCTGTGAAAAACCTGTCGAAAGAAGCCGCCCCATAAAAACTATTTTATCTAATCCTCAATATCAAAGAATACCTTTGCGTTTTTTAGTGTAGCTTCTGCCACTTCTTCGTATTGCATTCCTTTGATAATGGCAACACGCCTTGTCGTATGCTCCACATAAGGAGGTTTGTTCTTCTTACCTCTGAAAGGTACAGGTGTAAGATAAGGTGAGTCCGTTTCAACCAGCAGATATTCTAAAGGAATCGCCTCAACCACTTCTGTGGTCTTCCTGTTGTTTTTGTATGTCACAGGGCCGGCGATGGACAGCGTAGCCCCAAGCTTCACATACTGCTGTCCCAGCTCGCGGCTTCCGCTGAAGCAATGAAGAAGCACGCGCGCGTCCTTTTCAAGGACGCCGCCGGCCCCTTTTCGCATTGGGAACCAGCTTTTGCGTTCGTCTGTGAAAGCGCCTTCCTCTTTGAGAATATCCATAGTCTTCTGGTCTGCTTCCCTTGAGTGAATAACTATAGGCATCTTAAGTTCATTGGCAAGCTGAATCTGCCTTCTGAACCAGTATTCCTGAACATCCTGATCGGAGTGATTGTAGTAGAAGTCCAGTCCTATTTCTCCGATTGCCTGAACCTTATCCTTTGCTGCCAGTTCTCTGATGGACTCCAGCATGGCTTCATCCATGGTCTTGGCATCATGAGGATGAACACCTACTGCTGCGTAGCACCATGGGAGCTCTGACGCATGTTTTACCGCCAGCAAAGAGCTCTGAAGGTCAAAGCCGATATCCATAACATATGATAAATCAGAAGCCTCGATATCACTTATCAAGGCTTCTCTTTCTTCATTGCTAAAGGTATCGTTATTAATATGTGCATGTGAGTCAAATAACATATCTATACCTCTGAAATATTCTAGTACCAGTAAATTATTGTTCAGTATTAGCTTACAACCTCGCCATCAGGTGCAGTTGTAGTGACAATTTCACATCTCTTGCCGTTATCAGCAAACAGAATCATACCCTTTGATTCCATACCGCGAAGAGCTCTCGGCTTAAGGTTGGCAACAACGATAACCTTCTGACCAACCATTTCTTCAGGCTTGAAATCTTCTGCAACACCGCTTACAATCTGACGGATTTCAGTTCCCATCTTAACCTGGAATACTAAAAGCTTGTCAGCCTTAGGGTGTTTTTCTGCTTTCTGAATAAGACCTACTCTAAAGTCGATTTTGTCAAAATCATCAAAAGTGATTTCCGGCTTTAATTCTAATGGAACATTTGCAGGTTCCTTTGAAGGATTCAGCTTTGCAAGCTCCTCAAGTTCCTTTTCGATATCAAGTCTAGGGAAAATAGGGTTGCCCTTCTTAACCTGTTCGCCAGCCATCATTTCAAAGGTGAATGCATCTTCCCATGCAACATCGGAATACCACAGGCCCATCTGCTTTCTGATTTCCTTTGAAGTAGTGTGCATGAATGGGTATATGAGAATTGAGATGATTCTCAAAGCTTCAGCAAGGTTGTGCATTACTGTGTCAAGTTCTGCTTTCTTAGCCTCATCCTTTGCAAGTACCCAAGGTGCCTTTTCATCAATGTATTTGTTGGCTCTTCTGACAAGAATCCAGATTTCTTCAAGAGCCATGTTAAATGCAAACTTGTCCATCTGCGCTTCAACCTTTGCAGCCGCACCGGTTGCAACAGCCTTCAGGTCAGCATCTATTTCGTCGGAAGTAGTTGCCATTGGAACCTTTCCGTCGCAGTATTTTTCAATCATGGAAACTGTTCTCGAAACCAGGTTGCCAAGGTCGTTAGCCAGGTCATAGTTCATTCTCTTCAGCATTACTTCGTTAGTAAATACTCCATCCTGTCCGAAGGTATATTCGCGAAGTAAGAAGTATTTAAGAGCATCTATTCCGTATCTGTCGATTAATACAACAGGGTCTACTACGTCGTTGCCCTTTGCAGCCTTGGATTTTGAAACTTTTTCGCCGCCAAGTAACAGCCATCCGTGACCAAGCACCTGCTTAGGAAGAGGTAAACCTGCACTCATAAGCATTGCAGGCCAGATGATGGAGTGGAATCTTACGATTTCCTTACCTACAAGGTGAACGTTTGCAGGCCAGTACTTGTCATATAGTTCAGGCTCATCAGGATATCCCAAAGCAGTAATATAGTTTGTAAGAGCATCCAGCCACACATAGATTACATGCTTTTCATCGATTGGAACAGGAATTCCCCAGTCAAATGTAGATCTTGAAATACAGAGATCATCAAGCCCCTGGTTTATGAAAGCAACCATTTCGTTTCTTCTGCTTTCAGGCTGCAGGAATTCAGGGTTGTTTGCAAACAAGTCAAGTAAAGGCTGTGCATATTTAGAAAGTTTGAAGAAGTAAGCTTCTTCCTTTGCTGCCTGCACAGGTCTTCCGCAGTCCGGGCAGCAGCCGTTTACAAGCTGGCTTTCTGTCCAGAAGGATTCGCATGGAGTGCAGTAAAGACCTTCGTACTCACCTTTGTAAATGTCGCCGTTTTCGTACATCTTCATAAAGATTTTCTGTACTCTTTCAACATGGCGCGGTTCTGTGGTTCTGATAAAGTCGTCATATGAGATTTCCATAGTCTTCCACAGTTCTTTGATTCCTGCAACTACTTCATCAACATACTGCTGCGGAGTTACGCCCTTTGCCTTTGCAAGAGTTTCTATCTTCTGGCCGTGTTCATCTGTTCCTGTCAGGAAGCGAACATCATATCCGCATAATCTCTTAAATCTCGCCATTGCGTCAGCCATAACCGTACAGTAAGTATGTCCTACATGTAAGTTTGAGCTTGGGTAATAAATTGGCGTAGTAATATAATAAGTTCCTTTATTATTTGTCATTTTTTCCTCCTGTGACCTTTTTCAAAACTTTATCTGTCGCTGCAATAAGCACAACGCCTGCGGCAAGTCCAACACCTAATATCTGAAAAACTGCCTTGCCAAGGTCTTTAGTATTTACTTCCGGCGTTTCTGCCTTACTCATCCCTATTTTCATCTCTGTATGTTCTTCTTTCTACATATTCAGCAATAAGTTCTGCAGCTTCCTCTTCGGATATGTAGCTGCTGTTTATGGAAAGGTTATAGTTCTTATATTCTCCCCACTTCTGGCAGGTGTGATAGTTGTAGTAGTTCTGTCTTGCCTTATCGTAAGTAGCAACAAGCTGTGCAGCTTTTTCAGGATCATCTCCGTACTGCTCTACAGCTCTTTTGATTCTATCTTCAGTTTCAGCATAAATAAATACGTTTGTCACTCCCGGCATATCCTTAAGAACATAGTCTGCACAGCGACCTACGATGACGCCTTCGTTTTCTTCTCCGATTTTCTTGATTACCTGAAACTGCGCAAGGAAAAGCTTTTCATTGACGGAAAGAGGGCTTGCGCCGATACCTTCACTGAAGTTCAATGCAGAAGCGAGGTTGTAGGCGAAGCTGCTCTTTGCCTTTAGCTCTGCACTTTCAATCAACTCTCTGGAAAAACCGCTTTCTTCAACGGCCTTGTCAATGATTTCCTTATCGTAGAAAGGAACTCCAAGCTTTTCAGCAAGAAGTTTACCGATTATTCTTCCACCGCTGCCGTACTCACGGCTGATTGTTATTAATTTTTTCATTTTACTCCTCCTCAACAAAGGCTTCATAGATGGCTCTGATTGCCTTCTGGAAATCCTTGTTTTCAACCCCTACAATAATATTCATTTCGCTGGAACCCTGGTCTATCATTCTGATGTTTACACCAGCCTCACCAAGTGCATTGAACAAGGTAGCAGATACGCCAGGTCTGTATGACATTCTATGTCCAACTGTTGCAATCAATGCCATATCTTCAAAGACATCTATGCTGTCAGGCTGAAGTCTCT
>CALZMV010000061.1 GCA_945788655.1 uncultured Clostridia bacterium
CTCATTACGCTTTGCATCTTCCATGGAAGGCTCGAACACTCTGTCAACCTGCCAGTTTGTAAGCACATCTTCCTTGCTTTCCCAGTAGCCTGTTGCAAGTCCTGCCAGATATGCCGCCCCCAGAGAAGTCGTTTCAATGCACATAGGTCTTTCCACCTTGCAGTTTAATACATCTGACTGGAACTGCATCAGAAAATTGTTTGCACATGCGCCGCCGTCGACCTTTAAGGAAACAAGCTGTCTTCCTAAATCTTCAGTCATGGCTTTAATTAAATCGTTGGTCTGATAAGCCAGAGATTCAAGAGTTGCTCTTACCAGATGATTTTTGTTAGCACCTCTCGTTATTCCAAATATTGCGCCTCTTGCATATGGGTCCCAGTATGGAGCACCAAGCCCTACAAATGCAGGAACCACATATAATCCCAAAGAGTCTTCCACCTTTAGCGCCATCTTTTCTGAATCCGAGGACTTTTCCAATATGTCTATTTCATCGCGTAGCCACTGAATAGCCGCACCGCACACAAATACAGAGCCTTCAAGGGCATAGTTTACCTTACCGTCAAGTCCCCAGGCGATGGTGGTTACAAGTCCGTTCTTTGAAAAAATTGGCTTTTCGCCGATATTCATGAGGAGGAAGCAGCCTGTTCCGTATGTATTCTTGCCTTCACCTTCCTCAAAGCAAGTCTGTCCGAAAAGTGCTGCCTGCTGGTCTCCCGCTGCCCCTGCAATTGTAATAGGACCGCCAAAGAGAGAATCTATGGTTTCTCCATACACGCAGCTTGATGGTTTTGCTTCAGGAAGCATACATCTTGGAATATCCAGAATATTAAGTATTTCTTCATCCCACTCAAGGGTATTGATGTTAAACATCATTGTTCTTGACGCGTTAGAATAGTCTGTAATATGCACATTGCCGCCTGTCATCTTCCATATCAGCCATGTTTCAATTGTTCCGAATAGAAGCTGCCCTGCTTCAGCCTTTTCTCTTGCACCCTCAACATTGTCTAAAATCCACTTTAATTTTGTGCCGCTAAAGTATGCATCAATTAGAAGCCCTGTCTTTTCCCTGATCATATCGCTGTAGCCTGCTTCAATCAGACTGTCACAGTAACCTGCCGTTCTTCTGCACTGCCACACGATAGCGTTATATACAGGTTCGCCTGTAGCTTTATCCCAGACTACAGTTGTCTCCCTCTGGTTTGTAATTCCGATTGCTTCGATGTTTTTGTATGTCAGACCCACCTTCAGCATGGCTTCCTGTGCAACACCCATCTGGGTGGACCAGATTTCCATGGCATCGTGCTCAACCCAGCCTTCTTTAGGATAAATTTGCGTGAATTCCTTCTGAGCAACGCTGATCATGTTGCCTTTCTTATCATATATGATGCATCTCGAACTTGTAGTTCCCTGGTCTAAAGCCAAAATATACTTTTTCATCTTCTCCTCCTTAATAACCCAGGCAACCTACACAAAGATTGCCATTATTTTGTTGGAAATATCTATCCCTTTTGCAGTGAGGGCAATATGTGTCTCATCACAGACTGCATAACCGTCAAGGACGTATTTTCCAAATTCCTCCCTGCAGTCTTTATAATGCTGCCAGAATTCAACACCTATCCTTTTCTTAAAAGCTTCCAATGAAACTCCATCCTTAGTTCTAAGGGCTGTGAATACAAACTCCGAAGCATTGTCGTTAAGGCTGTTTTGGTATATGTCCTGCACCCTTTCATCAGGGTTCATTTCTATGTATTTGTACACATCTCCTATACTTGAGAATCTCTTACCTTCCATGAAGGAATGTGCCGAAGGACCAAGTCCCAGATAATCATCCATCTGCCAGTACTTCAAATTATGTCTGCATTCCCTTCCCGAAAGTGCCATGTTGGAAATCTCGTAATGCTCATAACCTGCAGCCTCCAGCATTTCTATGCCAAGAGAATACATCTGTCTGTCCTCGGCAACGGGAGTTTCAGCCAGTTTACCTTCCTCAAGCCACCTGCCGAAGGGAGTGTTTTCTGCAATTTCAAGGCTGTAAAAGGAAATATGCTCAGGCTTTATGTGGATAATCTTCTCAAGGGACTCCTTCCAGCTATCCATGGTCTGGTTCGGCACTGCAAACATCAGATCAAGATTTATGTTGTCAAAACCCGCCTGCCTTGCCATAGCAACAGTTTCTGATATATCACGGGCTCTATGAACTCTGCCGAGACCTTCAAGAACCCTGTCGTCAAAGGATTGTGCCCCTATGCTGAGTCTGTTTATCCCCGCCTTTCTGTAGCCGCTAAGCTTTGCTGCTGAAAGGGTTGCCGGATTTGCTTCCATTGTGATTTCAGCGTTTTCTGCCACATTGAATTTTTCTTTCAGGGCAGAAATTACAGTCTCAATATGCTCAGGTTCCATGAGGCTTGGCGTACCGCCGCCGAAAAAAATGGTATCAGCTTCAAAGCTTCCCGGAGCTTTGCCAGACGCTTTGCCATACTTTTTGCCATAGAATTCTATATCTGCCAAAAGAGCCCCGATATAAAGGGCTCTCAAATCTTTATCATCTGCAGCTTCCGAGTAGAAGTCGCAATAGAAGCATTTTTTGAGACAAAATGGTATATGTATATAAATTCCGCCTGCCATATGATGCTCCAATCTTGTATTTATTTGTTTTCGTCGTATTTAAGCACCGCTGTGAAGGCCTCCTGAGGAACCTCAACAGTACCGAACTGTCTCATTCTCTTCTTACCTTCCTTCTGCTTTTCTAAAAGCTTCTTCTTTCTGGAAATATCGCCGCCGTAGCACTTGGCTATTACATCCTTTCTGAAGGCTTTAACGGTTTCTCTTGCGATTACCTTCTGTCCTATTGCCGCCTGAATAGGCACTTCGAACTGATGCATAGGGATGATTTCTTTCAGCTTTTCGCAGACAAAACGGCCTCTCGCATATGCCTTTGATTCGTGAACTATCATGGAGAAAGCATCCACCAGCTCCTTGTTAAGAAGAATATCCATCTTAACCACCTGTGAACGTTCATAATGAGTGAACTCATAGTCAAGGGAGCCGTAGCCTCTTGTCTTTGACTTCAACGCATCAAAGAAATCATATATTACTTCGTTCAACGGCATCTCATAGTGAAGCTGCACACGCTGCTCGGTTATATATTCCATATGAATCATTCTGCCACGTCTTTCCTGGCAGATTTCCATAATGCTTCCCACATATTCCTTTGGAATCATAATGTCTGCCTTAACCATAGGCTCCTCAATATGGCTTATTTCCTGCTGTGGCGGAAGATTAGACGGATTTTGAATCATTTCTACAGTTCCGTCCGTCTTAACCACCTTGTATATTACGCTTGGAGATGTGGTGATTACTCCAAGGTTAAATTCTCTCTCAAGTCTTTCAACTATAATTTCCATGTGGAGAAGTCCAAGGAATCCACATCTGAAGCCAAAGCCCAGCGCCTGTGATGTCTCAGGCTCAAAGTGGAAGGCTGCATCGTTTACCTGAAGTTTCTCTAAAGCGTCCTTTACAGTCTCATACTTTTCGCCTTCAGCCGGATAAATGCCGCAGTAAACCATGGACTGAGCCTTCTTGTAGCCGGGAAGCGGTTCTTCGGTAGGGTCACTGTCTAAAGTGATGGTATCACCTACTCTGGCATCGGCAACCTGCTTGATGCTTCCGCAGATATATCCAACCTCTCCTGCCCTCAGAACATCCTTAGGAACAGGTCCGGGTGCGCAGACGCCTACTTCTGTTACCTCGTACTTCTTGTTTGTGTTCATAAGACGAATCATATCGCCCTTCTTAACTTGTCCATCAAATACTCTTGTATAGATAACCACACCCTTGTAGTTATCGTATATGGAGTCAAAGATAAGCGCCTTTAGCTTGCCCTCAGGATTTCCTGTAGGGTGAGGAACCTTTTTAACTATTGCTTCCAGAAGTTCTTCGATTCCTATACCTTCTTTGGCAGAAACAAGAGGTGCATCATGGGCTTCAAGGCCGATTACCTCTTCTATTTCATCCTTTACTTCATCAGGTCTTGCGGACGCAAGGTCTATTTTGTTCAGTGTAGGAAGAATTTCAAGGTCTTCATCCAATGCCAGATACACATTGGCAAGTGTCTGAGCTTCAACTCCCTGGGTTGCGTCTACAATAAGCACAGCGCCCTCACAAGCAGCAAGGCTTCTTGATACTTCGTAGTTAAAGTCCACATGACCCGGCGTATCTATTAAATTGAAGATATATTCATGTCCATCCTGGGCATTATAAACCAGTCTTGTTGTCTGAAGCTTGATAGTGATTCCTCTTTCTCTTTCAAGCTCCATGTTGTCAAGAAGCTGCTCCTTCATATCACGCTTTGCAACAAGGCCTGTCTTTTCTATAATTCTATCGGCAAGGGTTGATTTGCCATGGTCTATGTGTGCTATAATGCTGAAATTTCTTATATAATCCTGATAGTTTTTGTTATCCATTTTTTCCTCGCTTAAATGATACTTTGTAACACTTTATTTTACTGTAAATCCAGCCATTTTTCAATTAGAATTTGAAAAGTATCACTGATGCTGTCTTGTCTTTGATACATAATCTTGTTTTGCCTGTCTACCTTAAGCAGTGCCAGTGTTGTGATTAACATAATCAGCATTACAAGCACTGCCTGTCTGAAGTTCCTCATAATATTCTTTCCTATACCTTTCTGCCGACTTCACCGCAGGGAATCCTTCGGGCAGCTCCGCGGATTTTGCCTCCGGGTGCCTAAGATTGCAAGGCATCCGCTAGTATATTGCCCACCACTACAGCTGTATTCTTCGAATCATCTATGTGATTTCTGTTAAAACCAATCTCCAGAAGGAGATATTTTGAAGAAAGGTCCTGGTTGTATTTGTATCCCCTTTCTAAAACGGTGCCTGTAAACCCCTGATAATTAGATGCGGCTATCTGGTTCAGTTTGCTTATGAATTCTTTGTTTTGAGGGTATGTAGACGCGGTAGTTCCAAGCACGAAGGAATACTTGGCGCATTTCATACCGCCTATGGATACTGTTGCTGATGGTTCTTTGGATGCTACTGAATCTCTGTGCAGATCTATTACACACTCGATAGTTGGATATTGCTTAAGAAGATTCTGGGCGGTAGCATATGACCTGTAATAGGATTCATTGTATGAGGGATAGTCGTGAAGAGTCTTGTCATGGACAACTGCAATGCCTCTTTTATTTAAGGTTTCCACCAGAGTGTTTCCAACGTCCCTTACTGTATTTGCTTCTTCCTTTACATGAAAATTTCCTTCCTCTGACGGCAGATATGACTCTGTTGCATGGGTGTGTAAAATGAGAACGCGAGGTTCCTTACCTGTCACATCAGGCTGTTCCTGCTCTGTAGTCTCTTCACTTTCAAGCACAACAGCCTCAGGCTGAGATTCCTGACTATCGTTATCTCTTGAGTCTGCCAGCTGGATTCCCATGGAAGGATATACTGAGCTTATGCACATTACCCCAAGTTCTGTTGCTGTCAGCTTCTGTTCTGTCTGACTTTCCTTTTCCTCACGTACAGGCTCCTGAAGAGTTGCTGTTATGCTGAAAAAAAACACGGTGCTGATTAAATATACCAAGGCCAGTCCTTTGACCCGAGATTTTTTCATGTTTTAGCTTCCTTTCACATATTCCTTAAGAATATATGCCGGGATGGAGGGTTATATTTATACCATTTGAAATAATGTCGGAAAAATCTTTAATAATTTCGTCGATATCCGTCGAAGTCACTATCATGTCCATCTTACGGTTTTCCAGATAACTTCGGGTTTTTTCCAGATCCGTCCCCTCGATTTCTTCTGCTGCCTCTGCAATCAAAGTTCTTGAATCTATCACCGTAGGCACTCCTATGGCGATAACCTTGCATCCCAGAGTGTCTTTATTTATGGCTTTTCGCCTGTTTCCCATTCCTGCCCCCGGTTCTATGCCCGTATCGGAAATCTGTATAGTTGTGCTCATTCTTTTAAGATTTTTTGCTGCCAAAGAATCCACCACGATGACTGCATCCGGTTTAACCAGACCGGTTATCTTCTCTATTACATCAGCCGTCTCAATTCCCGTTATGCCTGTTACTGAAGGGTTGAATCCGCTTACATTGGCCATTTCCCAGTCTCCATCTGCTTCAAAAATCTCAAAGAGATGGCTTGTTATTTTAACCTTATCTACAGTGTGTGGACCAAGACTGTCAGGCGTAACCTTTTCGTTTCCAAGGCCTACCACTAAAACCTTCAGATAATAATGGAAGGATATGAAAGATTTCAGTTCTTCTGCCAAAGCTCTTGCTGCGCGTTCTTTGATTCCGTCCTTTTGCTCCAGAACTCCCTCCATCTCCAGTGTAATGTATTTTCCCATCTTCTTCCCGAAGGCCTTCTCACCCGCTTCAGAGATTATCTCAATCTCCGTCACTGAAATGTCCCGGTCTATCTGCTTCTGCTTTTTTATATATCCTGTGGCTCTTGCCCTTGCCTCCTCAAGCAGCTCATGATTTTCAACGGCAAGGTCGGTTCTGTAATTGATATATGACATTTTTATCCCCTTTTTCTGTCAGCGTTTTGTTAATTATTAACATTATTTGCAAAAGGAAAGGAAAATATTCGGTGTTTTTTCGGTTTCGAAACGGTTGTATTTTTATTTTGTCAATGATATAATTGGTTTAGAAAAGGCAGGTGTTTAAAATGACAATCGATGAAATGAAAAAAGCTAAAAAGGAATTAGGATATTCAAACGCTATGGTAGCTGAACTTTCAGGGGTTCCAATAGGAACAGTTCAGAAGATTTTCAGCGGCGAGACGACGTCTCCCAGATACGCAACCCTTCAGGCGTTGGAACAGATTTTCATCAAATATGATGAAACCTCTTCTTCTACAATCCATGAAACGGCTTTGCCTTATCTGACAAAGAGTCAGGGAGAATATACTATTGAGGACTGCGATAATCTTCCCGATGATGTGAGGGTTGAGCTTATAGACGGAGTCATTTACTATATGTCTGCTCCGACTGTGGCCCATCAGATGATTGCAGGATATATCTATGCACAGCTTTTTAATCACATTAAGGCTAACAAGGGAAACTGCACTGCAATGATTTCACCTTTAAGTGTAGAGCTTAACAAGGACAATAAGACCAGCGTTCAGCCCGACGTCCTCATTGCCTGTGATAAAAGCATGGTTATTAAGCGATGTGTGTACGGAGCCCCGGACTTTGTACTTGAGGTTCTCTCCCCTTCTACTAAAAGCAAGGATATGGTTATCAAGCTTAACAAATATTTGTCTGCAGGAGTCAAGGAATACTGGATGATAGATCCCGACAAGAAACAGGTTCTTGTTTATAACTTTGACGAGAACCGGTTTGCTGAAGTCTATACCTTTGAAGATACCGTGCCTGTTGCTGTCCTTGGCAATAAATGCAGCATCGATTTTAAGGATTTGTACGAATATATAAGTTTTCTTTACGATTAGCCCTTTTTCTTTACGATTAACACTTGCAAACAGAGGCATGTTCGTATATAAT
>CALZMV010000062.1 GCA_945788655.1 uncultured Clostridia bacterium
CCGTTAGCACCTTGTTTGTCAAAGCCGTTGTCAACAAAATCAAATGATTTACCATTTTCTGCAAGCTCATAACTCTTCTGCAAGGCTGCTGAATATACTGCAAGTGGCTTTAGAGACGAACCTGGCTGCTGAGGTGTAATAGCTCTATTAAACAGCTGCCTGCCTGAAGTCTTTCTGCCTCCGGTCATGGCTTTAATTTGACCGGTTTTATTATCAATAATTGTCATGGCAGCCTGAGGCTGTACAGTTCTAGGGTTCAAGGTAAACTGATTTGTTACAAGTGTATTACCATCTTCAGTGAAGAAAGTAGGATAATCTGTAAAGAAATCAGCTGATAATTTAACATTTCCGTCTGAGTCCTTGGATTTATATTTCTGAGGAATATTTATATATCCGCCATTGATTGCATAAAGCGTGTTGTTTTCATATACATACATATTCTTGAATTCAACACTATAATCTGTCTGACCTTGAACTGTTGTATTGTAGAAGTTCAGGCGTTTTCCTGCAATTAATGTAAGTGAACCATCTTTATTCTTTTTAAATTCATCTTCTTTTAATACAAAGTTTCCATCACCATTGATGTAGTTGGAAAAGGCATATAAAAGAATTTTTCCATTTTTATCTAAAATATTACCAGCATTATCCTTTTTATAGTCTGTCGCAACAGGGAAGTTTGAATCAATATTGAACTCCTTGTCAATAACAGCCTGTGCCTGAGAATCCATTGTTGTATATATCTTAACACCGCCGTTATATACAAGGTCGTAAGCTTCCTGGGATGAATATCCGGCTTCTTCCTGAAGGTCTCTGATAACAGTCTGAATTGCATAGTCAGCATAATAATTGGATAAAGAGTTAAGAGCATCGAGGTTAGGATTTACAATATCCTTTATTTCAACCTTTTGCGCTTCTTCATAGTCTTTATCTGTAATATAACCTTGATCATGCATTAAATATAGGCATGTTTGCATTCTGTCTTTACATTTGTCGTTCCAAACGTATGCCACATCACCATTTTTTAATATAAGATTGTTTGTGCTATCATTTATTTCACTTGCATCTACTGCAACTACAAGGGCGTATGTGGTAGGTGCTTGAGGTAGAGCAGCTAAAGCAGCAGATTCTGCTATTGTAAGATCCTCAACATCCTTTGAATAATAAGCCTGAGCGGCAGTCTGGATACCATTACCGCATCCGAAATTTATTGTATTCAGATATGCTTCAAGAATCTCATCCTTGGTAAGTTCTTTTTCAAGAATTACAGCATAATAGGCTTCTCTGACTTTTCTGCTGAGATTTCTATCAAACATTTCGTCAGAGAGATAGAGGTTTCTTGAAAGCTGCTGGGTAATGGTGCTGGTACCACTTATGTGCCCGCCATTAAACACAGCATCTTTGAGGGCACCAAAGATTCTTATTATATTGAAGCCGTGATGTTTCTCAAAAGTCTTATCTTCCAGTGCGATAAATGCATATCGTGTATGCTCCGGAACCTTGTCAATTTCTACGAGGGTTCGATTTTCATTACCGAAGACCGTATCCATGACTTCTCCTTTATCGTCGTATAGAACAGAACTCTGTGACAGTAGACTGTAGATATCATCAGTTTCTATGTCAGGCGCGGAAATAATAACAGTCGCCACATAAACAATTCCGATTAAACATACGGTCAAAAAGGCAATAATCGCAATTTTTAATACTTTCTTCTTATCGATTGATGAAAAATCGATGGCTTTTTCGCCTTTTCCGATTTTAAGATTCAGTTTATGGTCTTTTTTTGAATTCTTTCTTGATTTCTTATTATTTCTTCTCGATCTATGGATTGTTTCATCATTAACGTTCTTATTAATATCATTATTTTGATTGTTAGTGTTACTCAAGATTTCACCTACTTTCTGACATTATCGTTCTCATTATACCATAGAAATAAAATAAAGTTAAGCAAAAACAACAGTTTTAAGGGATATATTTGACAAGGCTTCTGTTGCAGCTGGCATTTTTTGAAAAAAGTTGCAGAAAAAAGATAAATGGAATATAATGTAAAAAGGCTTGTTGTGGGAAAGGTGAAAATGAGGCGCAAGCTCTTTTTAATAGTTGTATTTTGCATAGCAATAATAATAGTATTGGACTGCTTTAACGTTGATATTTCCTATAGAAATGTCAATATCAGATATAATGTTAAACATACTTATTATGGCAAAGTTATCGGGTTTTCTAATAAAGATGATTACTTCCGCTATGTTGTATTGCTTGATGATGGTCAGCGAATAATACTAAATGTCTATGAAGAGATAGAAAGACCTTACGACTTTTTTTATTCTACAATTGGTTTCAACGCTACAATTGAAAGAGCAAAGGGGGAGAGAAATCCCGGCTGCTTCAATTATGAAAAATATCTTAAAAGTTTAGACATTTATGGAACCGCTTCCTGCAGCCGATTTGATGAGATATCGAAAACAACAGGTCTTTTGAATATATTTAAGAAGACGCTTATGATATACAAATATACATTTATAGAAAGTCTTTCTCAAGAAAGCAGAGGACTGGTAAGCGGCATTTTGTTTGGTGAAACGGGATATTTGGAAGAGGACATCTATGAAAGTTTTAAAGATAACGGAACGGCACATGTTCTGGCTGTTAGCGGCCTTCATATCGGCGTTTTCTATGGCTTTATCACAAAACTGCTTGGAAAAAGACAAACTGTTTTGCGGTTTATAATTACCGCCTCAGTATTTATGTCTATAGGAATAATGGCCGGTTGGAGTCCATCCGTAACAAGAGCCGTTGCAATGGTAATGATAAAAGAGTTTGCTTTATATACGGATCGGAGATATGATCTGATCACCGCTGCTTCAGCTGTAGCTTTTGTATCTATAGTTAAAAATCCTTATTGTGTCTTCAATACGGGATTTCAGATGTCTTTCTTAGCAGTATTGTCCATTTCCTTTATTCTACCAAAAATACCGGGCAAAATTCCCGATTTTTTGGCCATGCCCATATGTGTTGCCATTGGAACTATTCCTTTTCAAACATATGTGTTTAATAAGCTCACCGTAAACAGCATTATGGCAAATATACCAATAGTTTTTCTTATAGGTATATTCATGCCGATTACTGCTTTACAATTTATTTTAGAATCAATAGGATTAAAAATAATTTTTTTAGACTATGTAGTAGACAGTATGGTTTTTTTCATAATTAAAGTGAATGAAAAAATGACATTGATGGATACAGTGGATGTTGTAAGCTGTAAGACTGCATTTATAATATGTTTTTACCTGATTTTGTTCTTTTTTACCTCGGAATATTTTTATCTGCTTGTAATTAGACGCAAGTATAAGCTGATTTCAGTCACTGTTGCAGGCATTATGTTATTCAGCTTTACAATTGACTATCTTACATATAACCCCATTTCAGAATGTGACGTTATCTTTGTTGACGTAGGACAAGGTGATTGTACTCACATAAGAGATGGAGACACTAATATTCTCATCGATGGTGGAGGGAGCCTTTCTTATAATATAGGAAAAAACACCTTAAAGCCCTATCTTTTAAAAAACGGAGTAAAACAGATAGATTTAGCTCTTGCTACACATTTACATACAGATCACTATAAAGGGCTTGAGGAACTTAAGGAAGAAGGGTTAATAAAAAGATTAGAAGTTAATCAGACAACGGGTAGTAGATATAATGCCCTAAATATATCCATTGAAACATTGTGGCCTGTTTCCCTTGAAAATGATGATACACAAGATGAAAATGAGAACTGTAGTGTTTTTATGATTAAATATAATGAAGTAAAAATATTGGTAACAGGCGATCTTGATACAAAGGGTGAAGAAGCAATGGTAAAATACTATGCAAACACAGATTCGTTAAAGGCGGATATACTGAAAATAGGGCATCATGGAAGCCACACCAGCACCTGTGATAATTTTTTGAAAGCGGTGGATCCACGGTTTTGTGTTATTCAGGTGGGTAAGAATAATTACGGACATCCGTCGGCGAAAATTCTTGAAAAGCTTGCTAAAAGTAGTATAATTACTTTGAGAAACGATAGTCAGGGTGCTATTGGTTTTTCTTTTAAAAACGAGAAGATTAGCTATTACACGATGATTCAGAATCCGTAGAGGTAGAGGCCTATGGCTTATAAAAACACAAAAACTGAACATGCCTTTCAGTGTTTTCATAAGGACCTGAAAGAGGGGCAATTTCCCAATGTGATTTTTATGTTTGGTGAAGAAGAATATCTCATACAGTGGGCATGTAATTCCCTTGCAGACAAATTTATTGATAAATCAATGATGGATATGGATTTTGTCAAGCTAGGAGAAACTGTTAGTGTTGATGAACTGCTATCTATCTGCGATACTTTTTCTATTTTTTCTGAACACAGGATAGTCTGGGCGAAGAATTATCCCCCATTGATTAAAAAAAATAGCAAGGGTTTTGAAAACAGCCAAATCGAAGAACTTATAGCTTATCTTGAAAACCCAAATCCGCAGACAATATTGATTTTTTCATGTGCGGAACCAGACGAATCAGGACCTCTTGTTAAGGCTCTTAAAAAAAATCATAAGACATATGAGTTTTCAAGATTAGACAGGCCGCAATTAAACGGGTTTGCTGAAAAGCGATTTAAATCGGCAGGCATTGAGATAGACAGAAGCACATTAAGGTATCTGATCGATGAAACGGGATATTTTAACAGAGAAACAGATTACAGCATTTTCAATCTTGACAATGATATAAAAAAACTTATTGCTTATTGCGACGATGGAAGGATAACTGAAGAAGATATAGATGCAACCTTAAAAGGGGATTTGGACAAGTTTGCTTTTGATTTTCTAGATGCGGTAACAAACAATAGAAAAGATGTAGCTCTCAGAATATTGAACAACATTCTTGGTGCGGGTACAGAGTTCTATTCTGTGCTTGGTCTTCTTGTAAACCAGTTCGAGTTAATATTAGAAATTAAGGAAGTTTCAGAGGATATTTCCAATAGCACAAAAATAGCTGAGGTTCTGAAAATGAATCAGTACAGAGTTAAGAAAGCAAAGGCTTTTTCTGACAAGTATTCTTTGAAGAAGATTAAGGATATTCTGATACAGCTATATGAAATAGACAGAAGCATTAAAATGGGACTGATGGAACAGAATCTGGCCCTTGAACTGTTAATAGGAAGGATGTGATTGATTGAATATGACCAAACAAATGAGGGCGGACGGATTACTGGTGCTGATTACCTTCTTTTGGGGAATATCATACCTTTTGATGGATATATCTCTTAATGAGCTGGATCCGTTTACCCTTAACTCATTTAGGTTTTTGGGTGCCTTTTTTATAGCGGGAATAGCATCATGGAAGAGACTGGTTAATGTAAACAAAACTACATTGATGTACAGCGTCATAATCGGAAGCTTAATGGTATTTGTATATCTTGGAGCAACTTTCGGAGTCAAGTACACTTCAATTTCAAATTCGGGATTTTTATGTTCTTTAACCGTTATTTTCACACCTATTATTGAATGGCTGTTTTTAAGAAAAATACCTGATAAGAGACTTAGCATTGCAATTATTGTGTGTACTGTGGGTATTGGATTGCTTACTCTTGGAGATGGATTTTCTTTAGGTGCAGGACATTTAAAAGGTGATTTATTATGCCTGCTATGTGCTTTTTCATATTCAATTACTTTAATTTCCACTGAAAAAGCAGTAGGAAATGAAAAGGTCGATGCTTTTCAGCTTGGGGTTCTGCAGATTGGTGTTACCGGTACATGGAATCTATTGCTTGCTTTTATCTTTGAAACTCCAAGTCTTCCGGGGTCAGCAGAGGTCTGGGCAAGCGCTATATTCCTATCCATTTTCTGCACCGGACTTGCATTTATTATTCAACCTATAGCAATGAAGGATACGACAGCTTCACATGTAGGTGTTATTTTTTCTCTGGAACCGGTTTTCTCCGCTATAGCGGCATTTATCTTTGCAAATGAAAGATTAAGTGCAAAAGCATACTTTGGTGCATTTTTAATGATGTCAAGCATATTCATTATGGAACTTGATTTTAAAACTATTTTCAAAAAGAAAAGGGAAGGATAGCCGTCATCCTTCCTTTTTAATGGATTTATTTGTTTGAACCAATGAGTTCCCGTGCACTCTGCAAAGTGGACTCTGTGATAACCGCACCGCCGAGAAGTCTTGCTATTTCATTAACTGTAGAGGAAATATCAAGTTCCTGCACGGTTGTATATGTCTTTTCATCATCAGATTCTTTATATATGCGGTAATTATGATTACCACATGCAGCAATCTGAGGAAGATGGGTTATACATAGAATCTGTCTTGATGAAGATATCTCCTTAAGCTTTTTACCGACAATACTTGCCGTTATTCCACTGATTCCATTGTCGATTTCATCGAATATCAGAGTAGGAATCATATCATATGAACTGATGATATTCTTAAAGGCAAGCATAATTCTTGACATCTCACCGCCTGAAACGATCTTATAAAGTGGCTTTAGAGGTTCACCCTTGTTAGTGGTTATAAGTATCTCAACGTTATCAGAACCGTTTTCTGTAGGTTCAGATAAAGGCTCTATGGATAGCTTTACAACAGAATCCTTAAAGTTAAGATCGTGAAGCTCTTTCTGTATTGCCTCTTCAAGTTCAATAGCATTAGAACGTCTGGATTCAGTAAGTTTTTGGCAAGCTTCTATAAGGTTTGTCTTTAACTCCTTAAGCTGCCTCATAAGCTTTAGCTTTTCTTCATCGAAATTTTCAATTAATGAAAGCTGGCATTGAATCTTTTCTTTGTAAGCCAGGATTTCTTCGATGGATTCTCCGTATTTTTTCTTTAAATTATCAATTAAATCAAGCCTTGACAATGCTTCATCAAGCTCAGCAGAGGAGAAAACAGTAGAATCTCTTAAAGAACGTATTGTTCTTGAAATGTCCTCAATTTTGTAATATGCATCGTTGAACTCTGATGACAAATCAGAGATGTCTTTTGAAAAACTGCTTATTTCCTCAAGATTTTTAAGGGCAAAGTTCAATCCATCCAGTATGGAAGGGGATTCTTCACTTAATGCGGCAAATGATTTGCTCAGATTATCATAAATTTTCTCACTGTTCTGAAGAACAAGAACCTTCTCTTCTAAAATCGCATCCTCGCCGACACTGAGGCAAGCTTTTTCAATTTCATCGGCCTCAAACTTAAGAAAATCAAGTTTTCTGGCATTTTCTTTTTCAGTGGATAAAAGCTTTGAAAGGGAAGATTTACATCTTGTAAAGTCACGATAGATGGAAGAAACCTTCTCCCTGAGGGGAGTAATAATTTCACCCTTATAAGCATCTAAAAGATGAATATGGTATTCGGGATTTAATAGTGACTGGTTATCGTACTGACCATGAATATCTGCCAGCTTGGATGCA
>CALZMV010000063.1 GCA_945788655.1 uncultured Clostridia bacterium
AGATTTCCAATGTCAGAGCCGTTTCATATCATTTTAGCGGAAACCCAAAGGGTTCCTATGGCAAGCCTTGCACTTACGGCACCGTTGCGGTAGATCCGAGTGTGATTCCCCTTGGGTCACTTCTTTACATTGAAGGTTATGGTTATGCAATAGCAAATGACACCGGTTCTTCAATAAAGGGCAATGTAGTCGATGTATATATGGAAGATATAAGACAGTGCAATAAATGGGGAGCGAGAACTGTTAACGTGTATGTGATAAGCTAAAAATGACATAAAAAACCTGCTGTAAGCATAGCTTACGGGCAGGTTTTTTTATGAAAAAGTAATATATCAAATTATCAGTTTCTCAGGTGCTTCTCTATAAGATCGATAAACACAGGGATATATTCGTCTTTTGAGAATATTGCGCGGGCTAAGTTCTTGTTTCCGCCGCCCTTGCCGCCGTAGATATCAGCATTATCTTTTACGAGTTTTCCGCAGTCAACTTTTCCATCTGAACAAAGGAAAACTGTCTTTGAAGGCTTGTGAACCAGGAATAAAATCTTTGGGATAAACTCGGACAATTCACGAGCCATGGAAGCCAGATCATCTAATGACAATAATTCATACTCTCTGACAGGGGTGTTTTGAGAGCTGTCTTTTAGCATTTCTTTGATTTCTTCAACCTCTTTTCTTATTACATCCTTTTTTAGGTGATAAAGGTCGTTTCTTATCTGATTGTTCTTGGCTTGCTGAGACTTGTATTTTTCAAGAACATCCTCAGTTCCAGCGGAAAGACTGTTGGCAAGCTGAGTAAGAATATCAAACTCTTCCTGATATTTCTTCAGTGCACGCTGGCCTGCCTCAAAATAGATTCTGAACATGCCTTTGTTGCTTTCCACCTTGTAAATCTTGACCATACCTATCTGGCCGGCAGTAGATGGATGGGTGCCGCAGCAGGCAACGCAGTCGGAAGGGTTTTCCACTGAGCCAACGCATACAATCGTAATGTCCTCATCGATAGCAAGAGCTTTTCTTAGAGGCAGATTTTGTGCTTCCTTTCTACTGTCAAAATGACGAGTAATGACAGGGGCATTCTGCCAGATTACCTTGTTTGTTTCAAGTTCGACATGTTTGGCCATTTCCCATGTGATTTTGTCGTAAGCAGGGTCATCTTCAAGGCTGATATCGATTGTCATGTACTGGTCCCCCATATGAAAGCCCCTGTTTACACCGCCGTATTCTCTGTGAAAAATGCCACTGAGAATGTGCTCGCCGCAATGTCTCTGCATATTGTCGAATCTTCTGTCCCAGTCTATGGCAAGATTAACCGTCTGGCCAAGGGTTAAATCAGTTTCATGACAATCCACCTGATGATAAATTCTGTCTTCATGTTCGTAGACATCTAAAACATTAAAGCTATCTATCTTACCTAAATCGCAGGACTGCCCGCCACCTGTAGGGAAAAAGATGGTCTGGTCCAGTGCAACAAGAGTTTTTCCGTTAAACTCTGATATGGATTCAATCCTTGCGGAAGATTCTTTCATGTAAACATCATCTTGAAAAAGTCGTTTAGTCAGCATGCCGTACCTCCTTGCTGCATAATAAAAAAGTATATCATAAAAAATGATGCAGTGCAAAATATAGAAGCGTATTAAGGCATATGTTAATGTAAGGAGGTACAGTAATGGCAGGGAAAACAGGTGCTATAGCCGCTTTTTTATTGGTGATTGTGTTATTTGTCGCTGCAGTATTATTGTGGAGTGAAACAGGACAAATGGCAGGAAAAAACGTAAACGCAACTGAAGAATGTAGTGATAGTGCTGTAATAGTAATAGACCCAGGTCATGGTGGTTTCGATGGTGGTGCTTCAGCCTCGGATGGGACAGCTGAAAAAGATATCAATCTTCAAATATCAATGCAATTAAAGAAGGTTATGGAAGAATATCCTGTTAAGGTGATAATGACTCGGCAAGAGGATGTTGCCCTCAATCCTTCAGAGGGAAACATTCGCTCCATGAAGAGGCAGGATCTTCAGCAGAGAAGGAGAATAATTGATGAGGTGCAACCTGATTTAGCAGTATCAATCCATCTGAATAATTATAAGGCTGATGCATCTGTATACGGAGCGC
This sequence comes from uncultured Clostridia bacterium, assembly GCA_945788655.1. Classification (GTDB taxonomy): domain Bacteria; phylum Bacillota; class Clostridia; order Peptostreptococcales; family Anaerovoracaceae; genus Fimisoma. The sequence continues at coordinate 2,114 of CALZMV010000063.1, forward strand.
AGGTTTTTTATCCAAAGGGGGAACAAAAAAGAACAGATATGGAAAGATGCGAACAAACATCCAAAAACTTTGCAGAAGCAGTGCAGAAATCCCTTGAAATCAACATTTCAGACGGACGGGAGAGAACAGCTATGGAGAAGAACGATATATTGATTTTTGAAAATCCAACCTGCCCTATGATATTGGTGGAGTGTGGATTTTTGTCGAATCAGAACGAGTTGAACAAACTGAAAATGGCTGAATATCAACGCAAACTGGCTTATGCAATATGGGAGGGAATTGATGAAATTTTATGCCTTGAAAAGGGTGAAAAAATGAAAATAATTGACAGTGCGAACAGATGAGAAAAACTTTTGAAAAAAGTGTAAAAAATATGTGGATAACTTTGCTTTAAAGGAGTGAAATAATGGCTAAAAACATTGAAATTAAGCCGTTTACAAAAAACGCACTTATCCACAGGTGGATGTCGATAAAATCGTATACGATTTGGCAAAGTGATGTGAATAAAACCTCAAAGGCTTGAAAATAAAGGGACTTGGCCATGTTGAAAACTGTTTGAAAATAGTGCGAACATGAGTTGACATAAAAACTGAAAATGTTACAATATATGCAAAGTTTAAGAAAGGAAGAGGAGGAGATTATGTATCCATCATACTACTACAATTCATACTATTTTAATTATGCTGGGACTTTACTGATAGTAGCGGCAATCGCAGTTATCGCAGCAGTTGTTTTTTATTGTACATTTTTGCGCAAGGATAAGGAAGGAAAGTACACAGGTTGGAAGAACACCGTGTATAACTTCTTTAATTTCAATAGATTTTATACAGAAGAAATTATAAAACTGGTATATGTTATTTCCACAGCAGTTTTGTGTGCTGCGGGATTGTATACGCTGTTTTTCAGCTTTTCTACAGGCATCATAATCATAGTACTTGGAAATGTTGCAGCAAGAATTTCTTATGAACTGATAATGATGTTTGTAATTCTTTGCAGGAAATCGGCTTCCATCGATAGAAAGCTTGACAGGGTGGTTGAGTTCTATGGAGATGACTTTAATGGAGCTGATGAGCCATATGAGGATTCTGTATGTGCAGGCTGCGAAAGCGAGGAGGAAACAGAAGAATTTACCTGCAGCGGAGAATGCGGTTCATGCGGAGAATCCTGCGGACCATGTGGAGAAGTTCAGGAATGTGGGGAAACTCAGGAATGTGAAGAATCCGATGTGAATACTGAAGAAGTCGATATAACTCCTGAAGCATAAAAAAGAATTAATTACTAAATGACTTGAAAAAAGACGCAGGGCCATCCCCGCGTCTTTTTGTATAAGGAAAAGCGCTGAACCTGAAGAACAGGTCAGCGCTTTGCCTTTTTATTCTCTTTTGCGATATTTTTAAATTTCTGTTTCTTTTCGGCAAGATAGCTTTGAGCGTCCTCAGAAAAGCTGGTTTCTGCCTTAAGCTTCAAATATGATCTTAAACGATCTGCAGGAAGCTCGCCTCTTTCGATGGCAGCTCTCACTGCACAATGAGGTTCGCTTGTATGGCTGCAATCGTGAAAACGACACATCGATGCCAATTCTTCTATGTCAGAAAAGGATTTGGACAGGCCATCTTCTGCATCCCATAGACCAAGCTCTCTCATGCCGGGAGTATCCATGACAATACCACCGTTTTTGAGTAAGAATAGTTCACGTCTAGTTGTTGTATGCCTTCCCTTGTCATCGTTTCGAAGTCCATTTGTATCGAGCCTGTTTTCGCCAAGGAGACCGTTTATAAGGGTGGATTTGCCCACACCTGATGAGCCCATGAGAGCTACAGTTTTGCCGGCAGTGATGTAAGGAAGGAGCTTCTCAAGGCCGTCTTCTCCTATTGCAGAGGTTACGATAACGTCAGTACCGAAGGCGACAGCCTCGATTTCGTATAAATATCGGTCAATGTCATCGCACAGGTCTGACTTAGTCAGGACGATAACAGGAGATGCTCCGCTGTCCCATGCAACTGACAGGTAACGCTCCAGCCTTCTGATGTTAAAGTCGTTATTGAGTGACATACATATGAAAACAGTATCTATGTTTGCAGCAACCACCTGCTCTTCATTGCCCGTACCCGCCGCTTTTCTAAGAAAAACACTTTTTCTGGGAAGGACAGTATGTATCACAGCATGGTCATCAGGGGAGATGGAATCTATCATTACAAAATCTCCCACGGCAGGGAAGTCCGAAGGAGATGCAGCGTTGTATCTAAGCTTACCCGATACTTCTGCAAACTGTTCCCCAATAGAGCTGACAATGCGATAGAGACCTTTTTCCTGTGAAATTATTCGTGCAGCTGTCAATTCTTCATGTTCTTTAGCTAATGCCATGAATCGGTCTGACAAACCGTAGTCAGACATATTAACTTTAGTCATAGTATAATCCTTTCTCATGCAGCCTACGGATATCACCGTGCATCCTGTAATGTAATCGAAGGATTTACTCTTCGTCCTTTGGAGGCATCGAAATTGTTTCTACAAAGTCCTCAAAATCCTCAAAGATACTGTTCATAAAGTCATAGAGAACGGGATCCCTGAATTCGTACTTGGAAACAGGAACCACAAAAGGTGCCATGTATGAGTGTGCAAGGTCATCTTCCATTGCCTGTATGTTTTCAAGGCTGTAGGCTGCCAGAATGAGCTGGCTGTTATCCACCAGAAAGTACACCCCAAGAACATCATCGTTAAGAATATATGTCTTCTTCTTGACATGGTCGTTATTAGGCTGGAAAACCATAAACAATGTGCCATTATCATATTCCGTAGTCATAGCCTTTCTGGTCAGCTTGGTGGCGCTGATGTCAAAAGGAGGGGCAGAAGGAATAAGATCGGTCACCGTAACAAATTCAGTTCTTGAAGTCATGAGAGATGCTTCTTGAGTGGTGACCCTGAAGGAAGAAATCTTTTCATATTTTACAACTCTCAGCTGATCCAGTGTAACCTGTGTAACGAGAAGAAAATACTTGCCGCTGTATTCGATGAGGGATTCGCACATATATGATTTTAACGTATCAAAGGTGCCAAAATCCTTATCGTCATCAGTTGAGTGATATCTTGTATTAGAACCGCTTATCTCGTCAGGCGCTTCCTCTATTACATTGCGAAGCAGTGTTGCACCTTTGTGCTCAGGGAAAAGGTTCGTTCTAACATAGCCCTTGGTCAGGAATTTGGCTGCACCGAAATCTTTGCCGAAGCAGCGCATAAGGAAATAGTTTATAACCTGATAAGGAGAATCTATAATAGGACATTGCTTGCACATCAAAATAAAGCTTTCCTTTTCGGTAAGCTCAACCCTTGGGGCGAGTAGGAACTCATATTCATCTCTGTTTCCAGGTAAAGGAAGGTTGCTTTTGAGAGTTAATTCTACATAGCTTTGAACCATGTAGACTGCTTCTCTTTCGCTTATTTGGATTTTATGAGCACCAAGGCCACCGATTATGCTGTTTTCTAGTTTTGTCAGTTCCTCTATTTCGTGGGGTTCTCCTGAACATAGCAGGCTCTTGTAAGTATCGAAGCCGTTTTCCTCTGCATCAAAATAATAGAACTGATAAAAATCTCTGAAGCGGGTATTCTTAGGAAGCTTCCAATGTATCGTCATGCCGACTACACCCATAAGTCTTGTGTCGGTAATATGTGCTGAAACGAACTCCTTATAGCTGTCAGAATGTTTCTCTGAAAGACCTCCCGGAATAACCCTAAATGGATTCTGAATATTTTTGTTAGTCACGTTTAATACCTCATATAAAAGTGTATATATAAAGTATACCTTATTTCGATAAAAAAACAATATTTTATTATCTTAACTGTTGACAATGAAGTGGAAAGATATATAATATTATGTGCAAGTTTTAAAAATTGAAATCCTTATTAAGAGAGGCAGAGGGAATAGGCCCTGTGAAGCCCGGCAACCTAGGTGTTTATCAGAACATAAAAGGTGCTAAATCCTACAGATTTTTTCTGAAAGATGAGGAACGTTAACTAAGTAATTATGCCTCTCTTTCAAAGAGAGGTTTTTTAGTTTAGATAAGGATAGAGATTAGAAAGGGAGGACAAACATGAAAAGACTATTTACATCAGAATCAGTAACTGAAGGGCATCCTGATAAAATGTGTGACCAGATTTCAGATGCTATCTTAGACGCTATTCTTGAGCAGGACCCATATGGAAGAGTTGCCTGCGAAACTACAACTACTACAGGTTACGCAATGCTAATGGGCGAAATCAGCACAAGCTGCTATGTTGACATTCCAAAGACTGTTAGAAAGGTTATCACAGACATCGGTTATGACCGCGCAAAATACGGTTTTGACGGCCAGACTTGTGCAATCCTTACTGCAATCGACGAACAGTCTGCAGATATCGCAATGGGTGTTGATAAGGCTCTTGAATACAAGGAAGGCACATTAGACGACCAGATTGACACAATCGGTGCAGGAGACCAGGGTATTATGTTCGGCTTCGCATGTAACGAAACACCAGAATTAATGCCAATGCCAATCGCACTTGCTCACAAGCTGGCAAGAAGACTTACAGAAGTAAGAAAGAACGGCACTCTGACATATTTAAGACCTGATGGCAAGACTCAGGTTACAGTTGAATACGACGGCGACAAGGTTAAGAGAATAGATACAGTTCTTATTTCCACTCAGCACGACCCTGAAGCTACTCAGGAACAGATCAAGGCTGACCTTATTGAACACGTAATCAAGCCTGTAATTCCTGCTGAATTATTAGACGACGAAACTAAGTACTTCGTTAACCCAACAGGCAGATTCGTAATCGGCGGTCCTCACGGAGATTCCGGTTTAACAGGAAGAAAAATTATCGTAGATACTTATGGTGGATATGCTCGTCACGGCGGCGGTGCATTCTCCGGAAAAGACCCTACAAAGGTTGACCGTTCCGCGACTTATGCAGCCAGATATGCAGCAAAGAACATCGTTGCAGCAGGACTTGCCGACAAGTGCGAAATCCAGCTGGCATATGCAATAGGTGTTGCTAAGCCTGTATCAATCCTTGTTGATACATTCGGAACAGGTAAGATTGACGATGAAAAGATTGCAGAATTAGTTGAAAAGAACTTCGACTTAAGACCTGCAGCAATCATCAGAGATTTAGACTTGAGAAGACCTATCTACAGACAGACTGCAGCATACGGCCACTTTGGAAGAACTGATATCGATCTTCCATGGGAACACACAGACAAGGCTGAAACATTAAGAGAACAGGCTGGATTATAATCTGTCGTAAAGATAATATGAAAAACTATGGTGTAGCCCTTTTGGA
>CALZMV010000064.1 GCA_945788655.1 uncultured Clostridia bacterium
TAAAGCCTCCGATGCAATTATATGAAAAAAGACGGCTTAATATAACCGTCTTTAATATACATTATCTAATCGTCTACACGCACAATGGTGGCACCAAGCGCTGCAAACTTCTCTATGAATTTTTCATATCCTCTCTCGATATGATATATTTCAGATATTTCTGTCTTGCCTTCTGCAACTAATCCGGCAAGCACCAAAGCCGCCCCTGCTCTAAGGTCAGTAGCCATAACCTGACAGCCTCTCAAATGGGCGTTACCCTTTATCATAGCTTTATTGCCTGCTGTTTCAATGTTTGCACCCATCTTGCCAAGCTGAGCCACATGCATAAATCTGTTTTCAAAAACAGTCTCTATTACAGTGCTTGAGCCTTCAACCGTTGTAAGATATGCCATAAAAGGCGACTGAATATCAGTTGGAAATCCCGGATAAGGCAGAGTTTTAATATCTGTAGCAGAATGAGGTCCTAAATCTCCTCTCACGATTATATCGTCATCTCCTACCTCAATTCTCACACCGCACTCACGCAACTTTGCAATAAGTGGCTTTAAGTGGTCAGGCACAGCATTGCAGATATGCACCGCTCCTCTTGTGATAGCGGCAGCAAGCATAAATGTTCCTGCCTCTATTCTGTCAGGGATTACAGTGTGTCTCGCTCCTTTGAGCTGCTGCACACCATCAATCTTAATTGTGTCTGTACCGGCACCTTTTATCTTAGCACCCATCTTATTCAGGAAGTTGGCTAAATCTACTATTTCAGGCTCTTCTGCAGCATTTTCAATGTATGTTGTTCCGCTTGCCAAAACTGCAGCCATCATAATGTTTTCTGTTGCGCCAACACTTGGGAAATCCAAGTATATAGTTTCACCTATGAGACCTTGAGGTCCTGCAACGGCCTCAACATAATCGTCGCCTTCAATTAGCTGAGCTCCTAATGCCTCAAACCCCTTCAGATGTAAATCTATCGGTCTTGCACCGATTGCACATCCCCCAGGAAGTGGAATTCTGGCTCTTCCCTTTCTTGCAAGGAGAGGACCCATTACAAGGATTGAAGCCCTCATTTTGTTTACCAAATCATATTCTGCTTCAGTTGAACGAATATCTTCGGTGTATATTGATAAAATGTTATCTTCTAATTCTTTTATTTCTGAGCCCAGTGATGTGAGAATCTCTTTCATCAAGGCAACGTCTCTAAGCTCCGGTACATCTCTTATCACGCACTCTTCTTCTGACAAAAGAGCTGCCGCCATAAGAGGTAATACCGCATTCTTTGCACCACTAACAAGGACCTCCCCTTTTAGTGGTCCACTCTTCTCAACAATATATTTAGCCAATTAATCTAATCCTCCAATCGGACTATAAATTCTTCATTTCATCGATGCATGACTTGCATACGCATTTTTCGTGTACTTCTACTACATCTTTAGTACTTCCGCAAAATACGCACTTAGGGTCATTCTTCTTCAGCATTATATATTCGCCTTCTACGAATACTTCTAATAAATCATCAGTCTTTATACCCAGGCTTCTTCTCAGTTCTACTGGAATTACTACTCTGCCTAATGGGTCTACCGGTCTTGCTATTCCTGTTGCTTTCATCTTTCTGTCCCTCCTGTTTGCGTAACCAAATTGACTTTTTTATTTGTCTTTCTTTTGCTTGTCGCCTTTTTTAACAACACCTGCAAAGCTGCTTGCTGCATTTATCACGCTGGTTGCTGCGGAAACTACACTCTGATTTCCTTTTATTGAATTAACCACAGTACCAACGGATTTGCCAATACCGTCAACAATTCCGTCGATCTGCTGAACCTTATCAGCTGCTGTCTCCGAAACGACCTTAGCATCCTCTAAAATTGCGTTTGTTTGTTTAAGAGTTTTGATTAAGTTGTACACAAGAATGATTAAAAAAACGAGCAGCACTATTGCTAATAACGCTATTATGCCAAGCAATAATCCCTTTAAAGTAATTGTAACTGTCATCTCTTACCTCCTTACTAAAAACGCCATGCAATATTATACATCAAAAATGGAAATTACTTCAACATATTTTTTGAAATATTACATACCTTTTATTACTAAAAGGGGGATTTTTTGTGTAATGATGAATAAAATATGGTCAACAATATTGATTGTGTCAATAATATATGCTTTTATAAATGGAAGCATTGCCAGCCTTGAGGCGGCAATTACTGCCAGTTCCACGAAAGCTGTGGAATTTGTCTTTGGATTCTGCGGAATAATGGCGTTATGGAGCGGCCTCATGGAGATTGCTGAAGAAACCGGTCTTATTAAGAAGCTTTCCCTCTTCCTTCTTCCCCTTACCAGGCTGCTGTTTCCATCTCAAAAGGATTCTGATATTTTATCAACTATGATAATGAGCTTTATGGCAAATATCTTCGGTGCAGGAAACAGTTCCACAGTCTTTGCCCTAAAAGCAATGGAAAAACTTGATCGGCAGAACAATAACAGCACCATTGCCAGCAGTGATATGTGTATGTTCGCCGTAGTTAACATGGGTTTTGCGCCTATCTTTCCTCTCATGACACTTCAGATCAGGAATGAACTGGGCTCCAGTGAACCGTATTCCATAATTCTACCTTCTATTATAACCGCTTTTATCACAATTATCGTATCTGCCACAGCATGCAGATTTTTTGAAAGGAGATCCTGATGAGCCATTTTTTTACCTTTATTTCTGTTTCCTTTCTTCCGGCCATGACGCTGCTCATTGTTATATTCGCCCTGTACAAAAAAGCTCCCGTGTACGATCTTTTCATTTCAGGTGCAAAAAAAGGACTTGAAACATCACTTGAAATTCTTCCCTATATGATAGGAATATTTTTTGCCGTTAACAGCCTTACATCCTCCGGATTTCTAAATTTAATTGATAAACTTGTTTCTCCGATTTTCACATTCCTGCAAATCCCATGCGAAATACTCCCATTAATGTTCCTCCGGGCTCTATCCGGAAGCGGTTCCTATATCGTTCTTCAGGATATTCTTGAGAAAGTTTCACCTGACTCGTATGCCGGCAGAGTTGCCTGTGTTATGACGGGCGGATGTGAAACCGTCCTGTATGTTCTTGCCCTATATTTCAGTGTTACCCATGTAAAAGAAATGAGGCACGCGCTAAAAGGCGGCCTCATAGGTTATTTTGTAGGTATTGTCGTTTCTATTGTTATATGCAGAATTATATAATATACAGAATTATATAAATTTTTTTATACAGTTTTTAATCCCTGTATGCTGCCAATAGCTGCTGGGTATAATTACCCTGTTCATCATACACAAACAGCGGAGGTAATAATTTCAGTTCCTTGCCTCCATGTTTAACAAAGTGAACAAGCACTATATTGGGAATTGCATCTTTATTAGGAGATACAAAACACATTTCTTTAGGCTCAAGTTTATTGTCTCTAGCATAACTGCAGATATCAACAAGCCTTGATGGTCTGTGCACCATAAACAATTCACCACCGGGCTTAAGCAGGTATGCGGCACATCGCATGAAATCATTTAAATCTGCAGTAGTTTCATGTCGTGCAATAGTTTTAGGCTCCTTGTGATTTTGAATGCCTCCACCCGACAGAAAATATGGAGGATTTGAAACAACCATATCGATACTACCCTTACATCCCTCTCCCCACAGAGAGAAATCCTTAACGTCAGAACATATAAAAGACACTCTCTCCTCAAGGTGGTTGAGCTTGGCATTTCTTACCGCTCTTCTATATGACTCCTCCTGGATTTCAACTCCTATGATTTCTGAGGCATCAGTTTTATGGGACATTATAAGGGGTATCACTCCCGTTCCTGTTCCCAAGTCAACAATGTTTGCAGGTTTACGCTTGCAGCATCTGGCTGCAAAATCAGAAAGAATTACTGAATCAACCCCATAGCAGAAATCACTGGGTTTTTGAATGAGTTTTAAGTCCCCAAAACCAATCTCGTCTATTCTTTCGTCCCTTGAAACAGCTTCAATTTTTTGAAGATTCATATGACTAGTCCTTAATCAGCTTTTCAATTTCTTTCATCGTATCGGCATCAACACCCTCAAAGATGTTGATGTTCTTGTTCTCTCTGTGCTTATCTATGCGACGAATTTCATCTTTTTTATACATGTATATTTCACTTGAAAGCTTTTCTTCCTGATCTTCAGGCTCGTTATTCTTTCCTTTTGGCTTCTCGTCAAGGTAAAGTCTGACCTTAACAGTGCGCTCAAGAAGATTCGTATCCACAACCTTTGCTAATCCATCAGGTGTTTTTACTCTTTCTCCCACATCTGGCATGCCTTTTCTAAATTCCATGTATATGTCGTTTTCATACTTTAAGCAACACATTAATCTGCCGCAAATACCTGAAATCTTTGTTGGATTTAAAGAAAGGTTCTGTACCTTTGCCATCTTTATTGATACCGGCTCAAAATCTGCAAGCCAGCTGTGACAGCATAAAGCTCTACCGCAGCTTCCGATGCCTCCAAGCATCTTTGCTTCATCTCTTACACCAATCTGGCGCAACTCGATTCTCATCTTAAATACGCCTGCAAGATCCTTAACTAATTCTCTAAAGTCTACTCTTCCATCTGCAGTAAAATAGAATACAATTTTGCTGTTGTCAAAGGTGTATTCCACATCTATCAGCTTCATCACAAGCCCATGCTTGTCTACCTTTTCCTGACAAAGCTTGAGGGCCTTTTCCTTCTTTTTCACATTTTCGATGTGCTGCTTATGATCCTTTTCGTTTGCTATTCTGACAATTTTCTTTAGTGGTGCAACGATACCATCTTCACTTATATCTGTAATATCCATTGTTACCGTACCAAACTCCATACCTCTTGCAGTTTCAACGATAACATTATCACCTGCTTTTACGTTTAAATCCGCAGGGTCAAAATAATATACCTTTCCTGCAGTTTTAAATCTTACTCCGGCTACTCTTGCCATACTATCCTCCGATTTTTAAAATTAGGTTTTTTAAAGCGTACTGATAATTCACCTTGGCGTGCAAATCTCTTCTTGCTTCCTCAATCAGTTCAATTGCCTTAAAAATATCTTCTTTTCGATACATCTTCCTTCTGGAATCCTGCCATGTAAGCAGTTTTTCATATATTCTTTCAAGTCCATCAAGCAATGCATATGCATCCTCACGACTTTTAACTGCAGATCCTAAAATCTGCTTTATTTCAAAAAAAGCTTTTTCATTATAAAGGGCATCAAATATCATATCCGCTTCTTCCCTGCCCCTTGCCTCTTCGTTTATATCTTCAAGGCGAAAAAGAACGCATCTTGATCTTATAGTCTCAAGCAAGTTCTCCCTGTTCTCGGAAAGAAGAATAATCACAGTGCCCGGAAAAGGCTCCTCCAAGGTCTTTAGAAGTCTATTCTGAGCACGAACGGTCATGGTGTCTGCATCTTTTATGACTGCAAAATGTCTTTCAAGTACAGGCTGCTTCTTCAGCTCCGCCTGAAGCCTTGAAATCTGCTCATCTTTGACAGACATCCCGTCGGATTCCACAAAGTGATAATCCTCGTAATTGTCATGATCAAATTTTGTACATGTAATGCAATTATCACAGCCTGTTCCCGGCATTTCTCTGCACGTGATAGCTTTGCAAAATTCCTTTGCAAAAGTACTTTTGTCTGACAGACTATCCCCTTCTATTATATAAGCGTGAAAAATCCTCTCATTTATTATACTCTCTTTGATTCTGTCGATAAGTTTTCTATTGTTTTGATATTTACTCAGAGACACTTTGTAACAATTCCTCCAACTTAGCATAAATATCTTCTTTTATTTTTTCTATGCTGCGGTTTGCATTTATGCCAAAAACTCTATCGGGATTATTCTTTTCTATTTCAAGATAACCCTCGTAAACAGATAAGTGAAATTCATCCTTTTCAATTTCAAGTCTGTCTTTATCTCTGCCGCTGATTCTGTTTCGACCAACCCTAGGATCCAGCTTCATCAGTATAGTCATATCCGGCATAACACCGTTAACAGCATAGCTGTTTATTATTTCAACAGATTTGCCTAGCTTTCTTCCAAAACCCTGATATGCTATGCTGGAATCCACAAACCTGTCACAGATAACAACCTTTCCTTGATCTATCTGAGGCTTAATAACCTGTTCTACATGCTGAGCTCTCGCAGCAGCATACAGAAGCGCTTCTGTCATATATGACATCTCCGAATTATTTTTATCTAAAAGAAGTTCCCTTATTTTCTCTCCGATTTCAGTGCCACCCGGTTCTCTTGTGAAAACCACGTCTAACCCTTTGTCATTAAAAAAATTCGCAATATTTTTAATTTGCGTTGATTTGCCCGAACCATCTGGTCCTTCGATTGAAATAAAAATACCCTTACTCATGAAAACCTCTATTTATTAAATAATTCATCTACCAGTGACTTAAAAAAACGGTAAGCCACAATGAAAAGAGGAACAGCTAAAAGCATTGAAAATAATAACTTAATTATAAACACAACAAATTCCTCCCTTTACTCATTCCGATATATTATATCACATAAAAAGAAAGAAAAAAACTTAGAATTTGTTCCAATAGGTTTCATGCAGATATTTTTTTAGAGAATTCACATCTTTTTCTTTAAATGACTTTGTAATCATTCTATGGAAAAAATTCTCTCTTTTTAATACTTCGAAATCAGGATCAAGAGAAGCTTCATAGTCGCAGATGTCTTTTAACAGATTGTGAATCTTTGACTTTAATTCTTCATCTATACAATAATTCGTATATGTATGATGGAATTTTTCCTTTTGCTTAAGGTATAAAGGATATCGTCCATTATTTATTGACAAATCCATTCCAAGAACTCCAAAGGTTAATTCATTTATCAGCGCTTCGTCACAATTATCTAATGCAAGGGAAGCTGCCTTAAAGGAAAGATTTGAAACCTCTCTATATTTATTTTCTATCAATTGTCTATTCATTTATAACCTCCATCTGCTTTTAATTTTACTATAAAAGTGCTGAAAATTCAAAAACAACAAAGCCGATACAATCCGGGAAAGCGTCCTTTCGGAAAGTAGAGACGCTGCCGTAAAAAAAAAGAAGCGCTTTATGCGCTTCGTCAAATAAAAAAACCGGCAACGTCCTACTTTCCCAGGCAGCTTCCCACCAAGTATCATCGGCGCTAGAGAGCTTAACTTCTGTGTTCGAGATGGGAACAGGTGTATCCTCTCCGCTATTGTCACCGGATTTACACTCTTAAACTGAATGAGTACCAAAGCTGTACTTTCATTAAAACCATTGGTTAAGCGTTCGACCTATTAGTATCGGTCAGCTCAATGCATTACTGCACTTACACCTCCGACCTATCAACGTGATAGTCTCTCACGGGTCTTACCTTAAAGGAGGAAATCTATTCTTGTGGGGGGCTTCGCACTTAGATGCTTTCAGCGCTTATCCCG
>CALZMV010000065.1 GCA_945788655.1 uncultured Clostridia bacterium
CATTCAGTCATATTGCCTTCTGCATCTTCTCTTATATTTACCAGAGTAACACTGCCGTGATCCTCCTCAGGCTTTTCGTCAAGGAGATCAAAGATTCTTGAGGCACCTGCCATAGCCATGATTACAGAGTTAAGCTGCTGGGAAATCTGTCCAATAGGGTTGGTAAAGTTCCTGGAAAGTGTCAGGAAAGAAGCTATCGTTCCTAAGGTCAGCACTGAACCTCCCCCAATTGCAGGATTAAACACACCTTGCAATGCCATTGCACCGCCAATAACTGCAATTACCACATACATTGCATATCCCAGATTGCCGACAATTGGCATCGTAATTATCGCCAGGGTATTTGCAATATTGGACGCTTCAAAAAGGTGCTCATTTTTCTTGTTGAATTGTTCTATATTTTTCTTTTCGTAGCAGAAAACCTTTACAACCTTCATGCCGTTAATCATTTCTTCGATAAAGCCGTTTGCATCACCGATTGCCTTCTGCTGCTCCATAAAGTACTTGCTGCTCAAACCTGCCACAAACTTGATGGACAAAAGAATAAACACAGTAAAAAGTATTACGATTGCAGTTAAAGGAATGCTCAGATACAGCATTGAGCAAAGTACTGCAACCATTGAAATCACAGAAGAAACCAAATTAGGCAAGCTCTGTGAAATCATCTGACGGAGAGTATCAGCATCATTGGTATAATGGCTCATTACATCGCCATGAGTTCTTGTATCAAAATACTTTATTGGGAAGTTCTGCATCTTTTCGAACATTTCATCTCTTATGTCTTTAAGAGTGCTCTGTGCAACAATAGCCATAGTAAAATTACAGAAGAAAGTAGCAAGAATTCCCGTTGCAAAAATTACTGCCATTCCGCAAAGAGCTGACGCAAGACCACCGAAGTTAGGATTTGCCTCAACTAACAGCGGCAATACGTAATCATCTATCAATGTCTGAATAAAAAGAGAAGATGCTACACTGGCAGCGGCGCTGACCAAAATACATATTAAAACCAGAACGAGCCTGAACTTGTATTCCCCCACATATTTTAAAAGTCTCTTTATAGTTCCTTTCTTTGGCTTCATACCTGCATAAGCTCTAGCTTTGTGTCTTCCTCCACCTCTATGCATTTAATCCACCTCCCTGTCTGTTCTGAGATTCATAGATTTCTCTATAGATATCGCTGTTTTCCATTAGGTATTCATGATTTCCCACCGCATTGATTTTACCGTCATCCATTATGATTATCTGGTCAGCATCCTGTACGGAAGCAATACGCTGAGCGATAATAATCTTTGTGGTATCAGGAATTTCTGTTGCAAATGCCTGTCTTATAAGGGCATCGGTCTTCATATCCACAGCACTGGTGGAGTCATCAAGAATCAAAATCTTAGGATTCTTTAAAATAGCTCTGGCAATACAAAGTCTCTGCTTCTGGCCGCCGGAAACATTTGTGCCGCCCTGTTCTATATATGTATCGTAGCCATTTTCAAATTTTGAAATAAACTCATCGGCACATGCAAGCTTACAAGCCTTTTCAATTTCTTCATCGGTAGCATCCTCTTTGCCCCAGCGAAGATTTTCCTTAATTGTACCTGAGAACAAAGTATTCTTCTGAAGTACGAAAGCTATCTGCTGTCTCAAGCTCTCAACATGGTAATGGCGAACGTCAACACCACCCACCTTGACGCAGCCTTCGTCCACGTCATAAAGTCTTGGAATCAGCTGTACAAGGCTGGATTTTGCTGAGCCTGTGGCTCCTATTATACCTATAGTCTGGCCGCTTTCAATCTTAAGGTTAATTCCCGTCAGCACTTCCTTGCCGCCATCGGTATGCTTGTAGCTGAAGTGTACATTTTCAAAGCTGATAGAGCCATCTTTTACATCATAAACAGGATTTTCAGGATCCTGAAGTGTGCTTTCCTCTTCGAGTACTTCCAGAATACGTTCTGCTGATGCCTTTGCCATTGTCAGCATAACACCTAACATGGAAATAATCATAAGGCTCATTAGAATCTGCATTACATATGTAAATAAGCTGATAAGCTCTCCCGTGGAAAGACCGATGGCAGCGTCATTGCCACAGGCAACTATTGCTCTTGCCCCGAACCATGATAATAGAATCATGCATGTATACATGGAAAACTGCATAAGAGGTGCATTAAATGCCAAAAGCTTCTCTGCTTTAACGAAATCGCTATATATTTCACCTGATGCCGCCTTAAACTTCTTTGTTTCATATTCCTGACGGTTAAAGGACTTAACAACTCTCATCCCATATAGGTTTTCCTGTACTACGCCATTGAGATTGTCGTACTTTTTAAACACTCTGTTAAATATCGGGAATGTCAGTTTTATGATGCTGAACAGTCCCACCCCAAGGATTGGCAGTACAACCAAAAAGATTAGTGAAATCTTTGAATCGATTCTAAATGCTGCAATCAATGCAAAAACAAGCATCATTGGAGCTCTCATGGCAATTCTTGTCATCATCTGGAATGCCATCTGCACAGAGGAAATATCCGTTGTAAGACGTGTGACTATGCTTGCGGTAGAGAATTTATCTATATTTGCAAAGGAATAGTCCTGTACATGCTCAAACATTGCGCCTCTTAAATTCTTGGCAAATCCGGTTGAACCCATAGCAGCAGTTCTGCCTGATGCTATACCAAATAGCAGTGAAATAAGGGCAAAGACAACAAGTATTCCCCCGTATTTTAAAATCGTAGGCATTGAGCCCTTATCAATTCCCTGGTCGATAAGCAGAGCCATAATCATTGGAATCATAATTTCAAGAATTACTTCTCCGCATACCAGAACAGGTGTTGTCAAAGCATATTTCTTGTATTCACCTGCATAAGAAAACAGTTTTTTAATCATTTCTTTATTACTCCCCCTTTTCCTCTAGGTTTTTTCTCATTT
This sequence comes from uncultured Clostridia bacterium, assembly GCA_945788655.1. Lineage (GTDB taxonomy): Bacteria > Bacillota > Clostridia > Peptostreptococcales > Anaerovoracaceae > Fimisoma. The sequence goes on from CALZMV010000065.1 coordinate 2,917, forward strand.
TAAGTAAAAGCCTGTTAAGCAGCTCCTTCTCTTCCTCAGAGAAGTCCTTCGTCAGCCGCTTCTCCATCTTATCTCGCCCTTCAATCATCTTCTGGCGCACGTTCTCTCCTAAATCCGTGATTGTCAGCTTTTTTAATCTGGCATCACCTGATACACCGCATCTCTCAATAAGGCCCTTGGCCTCCATCAGTGAAATGACCTTGGATGCCGATGACCTTGTTATTCCAAAGGTTTCTTCAATATTTTTCTGGAAAACATCCTCATCCTTATGGTCGTGAAGGTACATGAGAATATTGCCATTTGAAACAGAAAACCTCATGAGATCGCATTTGGTCTCCTTCTCTATTTCCCTTTTTATAGCATGGTTTATTGCAGCCACCTGCTTACCTATATCTTGCATTTTTACTTCCTTTCAAAACAGGCATTTATATGGATTTGTATTGCCTGCAGCATAGTTTGACAAATGTTTGACGTACAACTGTTTGACATACAACTGTTTGACATGCAACAATTATATTCAAAGGAAGGTCCCTCGTCAATGGGACCTTCGTGTAGATTTTATGAATTTTTCAATCTGCTCATTTTCAATTAGTTTTTGAGACATCTCAGAGCATTGATTATTGCCAGCATTGACACTCCCACGTCAGCAAAGACCGCTGCCCAAAGGCCTACAATTCCAAGAGCACTGAGAATAAGTACAAGAACTTTTACACTTATAGCAAAGATGATGTTCTCTATAGCTATTTTCATAGTCTTGTTGGATATCTTTATTATTCTGTTAAGCTTTGACGGCTGGTCATTCATAATTACCATGTCTGCCGCTTCTATGGCAGCATCGGAGCCGAGTCCACCCATTGCAATGCCTACATCTGCCCTTGCAAGAACAGGCGCATCATTGATACCGTCTCCTACAAATGCAAGCTTGTGACCCTCAGGCTTTGATTCAATAATCTTTTCTACGATTTCAACCTTGTCGGTTGGAAGAAGACCTGCATAAAATTCCGAAACTCCAAGCTTTCCCGCAACTCTTAAGGCTGCCTCGTGGTTGTCGCCGGTAAGCATGATGGTTTTAATGCCTTTACTGTTAAGTTCAGCAATGGTTGAAGGCGCATCCTCCTTTATCTTGTCTGCAAGATATATGGCTCCCGCATAGACACCATCCACCATCACATAAACGCTGGTTGTACCTGCATCTTCAGGCAGAAAAATATGAGGCATGTTTTCCATAAGCTTTCTGTTTCCAACCTGCACCCGTCTGCCTTCAACAGTAGCTTCAATGCCCTTTCCGGCAATTTCCTTAATGTCAGTAACAAGGCTTTCATCGATGCTCTTGCCATAGGCATCTTTCAGGGAAACTGAAATAGGGTGGGTGGAAAAGCTTTCCGCCATAGCGGAAAATCTTAAAACCTGATCCTTGTCAAAGCCTCCTGCAGGCTCGATTCTTTCTACAGTAAATACCCCTTCTGTAAGAGTGCCTGTCTTGTCCATCACAACATATTTTACCTTTGACATGGCTTCAAGGTAGTTGCTGCCCTTTACAAGTACTCCATCCCTTGATGCGCCGCCAATTCCGCCAAAGAAACTCAAAGGTACTGAAATTACCAGGGCACATGGACATGATACAACAAGGAAGTTAAGTGCTCTGTAAATCCAGTCCTGCCACATGGCACCCTCTATGAAAAGCGGAGGCAAAACTGCAAGCACCAGGGCTGCACCTACAACTATAGGGGTGTAGATTACAGCAAATCTCGTTATGAAGTTTTCTGTTTTTGCCTTTTTCATTGTTGCATTCTCTACCATGTCAAGAATTTTATTGACGGTAGATTCCCCAAAAGGCTTTGTAACTTTGACTGTCAGAAGTCCGTTGAGGTTCACGCAGCCGCTCAACACTTCATCTCCGATTTCTACAGTTCGCGGCATGGATTCACCTGTTAAAGCTGCAGTATCAACCGACGAAATACCATCCATTACTGTTCCGTCTAAAGGCACCTTCTCACCGGGCTTTATTATTATAATATCCCCCGGCTTGACCTTCGACGGTCTAACCTGCACGATGCCATCCTCTGTTTTTAAATTGGCACTGTCCGGCCTAATATTCATTAGACTTGTGATAGATTTTCTCGACTTACCCACAGCATAGTCTTCAAAGGCTTCGCCTATCTGGTAGAAAAGCATTACAGCCACAGCTTCCATGTATTCCCCCAGTGCAAAAGCACCTATGGAAGCTATTGCCATGAGAAAGTTCTCATCAAGCATCTGACCTTTAACAATGCCGCGGACTGCCTTCCATATTACTTTGTAACCCACGATTATGTAGGAAGCTGCAAACAGGCAAGGCTTAACCCACGCCTGACCGGCAGGAATAATGGCAGCCAATACAAATATAATAGTTCCCGCAATAATTCTTCCTATTCTTGTTTTCATAGCTATATCAACCCCTTTTGATGAATTAATTCAAGACTTTTTGAATATGTCGTATTTGATTAGTACTCTTCTACCTCTACATCGGGTTCAATTTTCCTAACAATCTTTATGGCTTCTTCTATTATTTTGTCCTCTTTATCATCATCAAATTCAATTGTAAGCTTTGTTGTCAGAAAACTTACAGATGCACTCTGTACTCCGTCAAGCTTTGCAATTCCTCTTTCAATCTTTGCAGCGCAGTTTGCACAGCATAATCCGTCTAATAGAAATACCTTTTTCATGTCTGCCTCCATAAAACATATAATTCTTGTAATTATTGTCTATATATAATTGAACATCTGCTCAACTGTTCTTTTCTTTATTATAGTTGAATACATATTCAATTGTCAATATGTTTTTGAGACTTTTTTGAAAAATCTTAGCCTGTTTCATAGTTTGAGTTTTTGCAAAGAACATGAACGTCCTCCTGCGGATTTTGAACGCCATGAAGTTTTCAGTGTGATTGATACGCTTATCTGTTCTTTTGAATATCCTGCCAGTTTTCGTTATTCAGAATTTCCGCATTGTCACCGAAGAAAACCGTACCTGCAACCTTAAAGAAAGTCCGATAACCATACCTTTCCAGAATGCCGACAGTTCTTTGAACTTTTGTTTCTTTTTTTCTTCCGGACTTGATTCTGCATAAATATTTTGATTATTAACTTGTTCTTCCATTTTTTATGTTCTTTATTTATTAAGAACAGAGAGGTTCAGTTCCTCTGAGAATTAATTTGGAATATCTGCGGTAGACTCCGCTGCAATTTTTTTGCTATTTATTTTTCTCACTTTCCTTGACTTTGTCTTCTTCAAAAGCTATCATAGAAAAAAATGCAACAAATAATGTTCTAAGCAACTAAAGTTGCATTTTTTATTTTATCCAATTAGAATCAAATGCACAATACGCCCAATGGCATAAGCAACTTTCAGGGCGATTTGTCGCACATCAGGGAGGATATTTCTATTCCTACGGCCTGTTTGGTTTTCTGGACGAGTGGATCAACCGTGGCTTTTACGAAACACCGGAGCAGATTACGGAGCTTTTCCGAAAGATGATGCAAAGAAAGGAGACCCTGTGATATGAAATTTTTGTTTTTTCTCGTCGTACTGTTTCTTTTGTCTGTTTTGATTGCATGGTATTCCTACCGCGAAGCATTCTATGCACCAAAGACAAGGACCGAAGATATCTACGCTCTTCCCCGGGGTGAGCAATATAAAAAAGAGAGGCCGCGAATGCTGGCACTCATTCGTCAGATGGATGATATTCCTTATGAATCAGTATCCACTTCCGCCCGGGACGGCACAATTCTGTCAGCCCGATACTATCATATCAGGGACGGTGCACCCCTTCAGATTCAGTTTCATGGCTATCGGGGAACTGCCCTTCGGGATTTTTGCGGCGGTAACAAGCTGGCTCGGGAATCCGGACAGAACACCCTTGTTGTGGATCAACGTTCGCACGGCAGAAGCGGTGGAACTACAATCACCTTTGGCATTCGTGAAAGGCTGGACTGCCTCTGCTGGGTGGAATACGCCAATCAACGCTTTGGTTCAGATACGCCTGTTTTTCTTTCAGGCGTGTCCATGGGAGCTGCCACGGTTTTGATGGCCTCCGAATTGGAGCTTCCCGACAATGTGGTCGGAATCATTGCAGACTGCCCCTATTCCTCACCGGAAGCCATCATCCGCAAAGTCTGCCGTGAGGATATGCATCTGCCGCCCGCACTGGTCATGCCTTTCATCCGACTTGGAGCTAAACTGTTCGGGCATTTTGACCTTAAGGAATCCAGTGCTGTTCAGGCAGTAAAAAACACAAAAACTCCAATACTGCTTCTCCACGGTGAGGATGACCGTTTTGTGCCTTGTGACATGAGCAGGGAGATCTACGCCGCCTGCACAGGAGCAAAAACCTGCATTACTTTTCCCAATGCAGGACATGGGGTTAGTTATATTGTTGACACAGAAAAATATTCCGAGGCGGTTTCCCGATTCGTC
>CALZMV010000066.1 GCA_945788655.1 uncultured Clostridia bacterium
TTGAACCTGCGACCTCCGGGTTATGAGCCCGACGAGCTACCAACTGCTCTACCCCGCGACGTATACTTTATTAAATTGGATTCAGAAAAAATATGCACCAATCAACAAAGTAATTGGTGCCGGAGACCGGGGTCGAACCGGTACGATCGGTAAGGATCGCAGGATTTTAAGTCCTGTGCGTCTGCCAATTCCGCCACTCCGGCAAATGGCTCCAAGGGTGGGGCTCGAACCCACAGCCTATCGGTTAACAGCCGAGTGCTCCACCATTGAGCTACCTTGGAACATTTTGTTGTCTTTTCGTTTGCCCGACAACAAAATTAAGTATATAGCAAATCAAGATATTTGTCAACACTTTTTTAAAGTTTTTTGTAAAATATTTTTGCAGTTTAAGAGAAGCTGATTCCCTTATCTTTCATGGCCTCAAGCCTGTCTTTTTCAATGTTTTCTTTGACAAGTGAAATTTTATTGGTGTACTTTTCTACCTTCTCTGCATCACCTGTAACTTCATAAAGTCTGACCAAAGCTTCCATTGCCTCAATGTTGCTTGGAGAGAAAGATAGCACTTTCAGGTAATTACCTATTGCTTCTTCATTCATTTCAAGTGCTTCATAACCTGTTCCAAGATAATACCAGAGCGGCCACCAGCTGCTGTATTCACCCTCTGTATATTGCGATAGTCTTTCTATACCCTCTTCAAACTTTCCGGAAAGGATCATGTTATAGCCTTCTTCAATTTTTACAGGCTCAACCAGAAGCTCAAGTCTTTCGTTAATTTCCTTCTTCTTTTCTTCATCCTGAGAAAGCTTCATAAATTCTTCCCAGGTGAGCTTAGCCTTTAGATATAATCCTAAATTAATATACCCATAGCCAAGGAAATAATACGCTTCTGCAAAGTCCGGTTTTTTAAGTGTAACCTTTTCGAAGGCTTCAAGTGATTCAGCCTTAAATCTTGCTATAAAATCCTCTTCTTCACCAAGTTCATATGCATCCTTACATGCACGGCCGTAGCAGTAAAGCGCATCAACATTTTCAGGGTCAATTAGAAAAGCTGCTCTGAACTGAATGCAGGCATAGTCAAAATCGCTCTTCTGAGCACCGTCTACGCCATCTGCAACCAGACCTTGTGAAAATCTCTTATCAAAGGCTGTAAGAATGTATCTGATGTAATTTTCTCTATATTCAAAATTTGGATTGCATCCGATTACAAAAGCCATGTTTCTTGCAATTGCCAGAGTCGAAATGCTGTTTAGCTCGTCTTTTCTGATAGGAATCGGCACGCCTGTCATAAAGTCTGCCAATCCATTTCTTGTCAGATACCCTTCAGATAACTCATCAAAGATAAAATCCTTTAAATGAGGTACCAGATACTTTCCGATTCTGTCTTCAATAGTGTTCATAGTCATTAAATCTCCCATCCCTTTTTCATAAAACGCTTTACTTCTTCCGGATTAAAGGTTTCCTCCAGATCTTTCGTAAGCTTCTCTTCTATTTTTTTCTCGTCAAGTCCTGCCTGCAAGGAAAACTTTCTCAAAATTCTGTATTGTTCCTCTTTTTTTCTGTTTTTGTGCTGGAATCCCTGTCTATAATAAAAATCTGCCAGTTCTTCGTACAATTTGAAAGGTTTTTTATTGCATTCCTTCATCAAAAAATCAATGGTATTTTTAAATCCACCTCGATTGTAATAAATATCCAGCATCTTTTCAACGGTTTTGAGGCGTGCCAGTTCTACAGAGTTCAGCCATCTGTTGGAAATTATTTCGTATGGTGCTTTGTCTCTGGCAATTATCTCATATTCATGACACATAAAAGAAAGCGGAGTACCTTTGAGAACTTTCAGAAAACCCATCTGAAAAGCATCAGCGCCAAGATTGTATACCTTGTCAAAAGATCTCTCAAAAAGCTCATAAGTTTCATAAGGAAGTCCCGCAATCAGATCCACATGAATGTGTATGTTTCCGAGGGCTATCAGCTTTTCAATGTTGTATAGGACAGGATATACATTCTCTTTCCGATTTACTGCCGCCAGTGTTTCAGGATTAGTTGACTGTATTCCGATTTCAAACTGGAACAGCCCTTTTCTAGCTTTTCTAAGAAGAGAAAGCAACCTTTCTGTTAATAGGTCTGCACATATTTCAAAATGGAAATTAGTCTTTCCATTATCATTTTCGATTAGATACCTGAATATTTCATAGGCTCTGTTTTCATCATAGTTGAAGGTTCTGTCTATAAACTTCACCTGCATTACCCTCTTAAAGAGAAAGTATCCTAAATCTGCCTTTACTCTATCTAAATCAAGAGGTCTGATGGACTTATCTATAGAGGATAGGCAATAGCTGCACTTAAAAGGGCAGCCTCTTGCAGACTCATAATATATGACCTTGTCAGATTCACACTCAAGTACTGAATATAAAAACGGAATATCGTTAAAATCCATAGGTTCAATCTGCTGATTGACATAGATTTTGCCATCCTGGCGATAAACAAGCCCGGGAACCGTATTGAAAGGCCTGTCGGCATCATCCAGTACCTGAAGAAAACGATAAAAGGAATATTCTCCTTCGCCGCACAAAACATAATCAACCCATGGGTTTTCCTGCATAAAAACATGAGCATTAAAGCTAACTTCAGGACCACCTAAAGCTATCTTTACATCAGGTCTTGCCTTCTTAAAATCAGCTGCAATTGCTTTTGTCTGCTCAATATTCCAGATGTAGCAAGAAAAGCAAACCAGATCATAGTTTGCTCTTACCAATTCGCCATATATGTAATTTGGTTCGTTGTTAATTGTAAATTCGCGCAGTTCAACATCAGCCGAAGTATCTGCACTTACAGTGTACAGATACTTCAGGGCCGGATTTGAATGAACATACTGTGAATTTAATGTAGTCAGTAATATCTTCATATCTTAATAATCTGTCAGAGCCGTTGCTATAACATTCTGAATCTTTCATCCTTAAGGAGACCTCTGTCTTCCATGCAGCGCTTCAGTGAAGCCAGCATGCTTTCCTTATCTTCAGGTAGATTTCCTCTAAGGGATACATAGTTTGACGCATGATTGCTTCTGAAAACACATGATTTTGTCGGATTTGCATGCTGAAGCATCAGACATGTCTCTGCAAGGACTTCTTCTGCAGTCAGCTTATTGAATCTTCCTGCCGCCCAGTCATCAAGCATAGGTGCAGGTGACTGAAGCATCAATGTCAGAAGACTTACATAAGATGCATTCATCTCTGTAATCATCTTACCGGTTTCAATTGCATGCTCTTCCCACATTTCCTGACCTGCAAGACCGCTGATAAAGGTTACTGAAGTTTTGATTCCGGCATCTTCGAGTTTTCTGACTCCATCGATAAGCTGCTCTCTTGTCTCTCCCTTGTTTACCATCTCAAGAACCTTCTGGCTGCCCGATTCAGCTCCCAGATAAACCATAGAAAGTCCATGATCGCGAAGTTCCTCAAGTTCTTCTTCAGTCTTTGCAAGTGCTGCAGTGGCTCTTCCATAGGTTGTTACGCGTTCACACTCAGGAAAGTTTTCCTTAATGTAATCCAGTATTCTGATGAGCTTATGATTTGCAAGGCAAAGTGCATCGCCATCGCATAGAAAAATCCTCTGTACCCTGTTGTAATGTGCTCTCGCCCATGCAAGATCTTCTAAAACTTCTTCCGGGTCACGCACCTTAAACTGCTTATTCTTATACATGTTGCAGAAAGTACATTTATTGTGTGAACAACCGATTGTTACCTGTACCAGAAGGCTGTAAGCCTCGCTCGGAGGTCTGTAAATATCGCCAACGTAACGCATAAAATTCTCCTATAATAATCTAATCAAACCAAACTATTACTTTAATTACATTCTTTCCGGTGCTTCCATGCCAAGAAGTGCCAGACCGTTTTTAATTGCTGCCTTTGCAGCATAAACAAGTGCAAGCTTAGCAACCTTTTCTTCTTCGTTATCAACCAGGATGTGTTCATCATGATAGAAACGGTTAAAGCCCTGTGCCATATCTACAATATGTCTTGTAAGCACTGATGGTTCATACTTCTCACCTGCATCGATAATCACCTGAGGAAGTGCATATATAAGCTTTGCTAATTCATAAGCACTTTCACTTGTAATATATTCAGCCTTGATATTTGAAGCATCTAACGCCTTGCTAACAGCTTCTTCGCCTGCATTGCGGAGCACGCTTGCTGCTCTGGCATGAGTATACTGAACATATGGACCGGTTTCGCCATTAAAGTCAAGTACCTTATCCCATGAGAAAGTATAATCTTTAATTCTGTTATTGGAAAGCTCCTGGAAAACAACTGCACCGATACCAACCTGTCTTGCAGTTTCTTCGATATTGTCAGTGTTTACGCCTTTTTCCCTGATGATTTCTCTAGTCTGATCAACTGCCTTGTTTAATACATCTTCAAGGAAAACAACTCTGCCGTGTCTTGTTGACATTGTACCTTCTTCAAGGCTGACAAGGCCGAACGGAATGTGTACGCAGTCCTTTGCCCAGTCAAATCCAAGAAGTTCGATAATCTTAAACCACTGCTGGAAGTGAAGGTTCTGCTGAGATGCCACAACATAAATGTTCTTATAGAAGTTGTAGTGTTCCTTTCTGTAAACAGCAGCTGCAATGTCTCTTGTGATATATAAGGAAGAACCGTCGGATTTCTTAATTAAAGCCGGAGTCATTCCATAAGGTTCAAGATCTACAATCTGAGCTCCCTTTGATTCCTGAAGAAGACCCTTTTCTTCCATCATTTCAACGATTCTAGGCATCTTGTCAGAGTAGAAGCTTTCACCTGCATAGGAGTCAAAGCTGATTCCCAGCATATCATATACTCTATTGAATTCCTTCAGTGATTCATCACGGAACCACTGCCATAGCTCAACTTCTTCCTTTTCGCCTGCTTCAAGCTTAACGAAAATCTCTCTCGCTTCGTCTTCAAGCTCAGGATGAGTTTCAACCTCTACATGGAACTTTGTGTAATAGCTCAGAAGAGTCTTAATAGGCTCATTGATGACATCTTCCTTGTTACCCCAATGTCTGTATGCACAGATCATCTTGCCGAACTGAGTGCCATAATCTCCAAGATGATTGATTCTTGTAACATCGTAGCCCATTGCGGAATAAATCTTATTGATTGAGTTACCGATTACTGTGCTTCTGATGTGTCCTATGTGGAAAGGCTTTGCAATGTTTGGTGATGAGAATTCAACTATTACAGGTCTTCCCTGACCTACATTGCTCTTACCGTAATCATCATTTTCTTTTAATACCTCTTTTACAACATCTTCAACAAAGGCTTCCTTTGATATGAACATGTTAACATATGCGTTAACAGCTTCAACCTTTTCAAAGATAGCGTTTTCTTTGATTCCTTCTGCAATTCCTGCCGCAATAAGAGGAGGAGCCTTTCTCAATGTCTTTGCCAGCTTAAAGCAAGGAAAAGCATAATCCCCCATCTTTGAATCCTGAGGCACTTCAACCATGCTCATGATTTCGCTTAGTTCAAGTCCTTCTACATGTTCAGCTATGATTTTTGCAATTTCTTCTTTGAAATTTACCATTTTATTTTCTCCTTTTCGGTAATAACTTCAATACCGTCTGCTAAAAGCATTTCGGCAAAAACACCGTTTCCTTCTTTCAGTGTATGAGTGAAAGTTCCATCATATATACTGCCGCAGCCGCAGGACGGACTGTTTGCCTTTAATATCGCACCTTCAATAGGTTCCCCCTGAAGGTCGGCCATCAGCATGCAGTTATTATATGTCAGACTTGCACCCTTTATAAATTCTTCTGTAACGTTTTTACCCTCTTTGTTTATAACCAGTCTGCCTCTTCTCTCTGCAGGCGGCCTTGGACAGGGAAGATTCCCTGCTCTTTCAGGGCAAACAATAATATGTTTATGTTCCTTACAGAAGTTTATTACTTCTTCATTGGCGTTATTTCCGCCATCATATTTGCAGTCATGCCCAAGCAGGCATCCACTTACTATATACATCTGTCTGTTACTCCTTCAAAGTTACGATTGTAACGCCTTCACCGCCTTCATTATAGCGGCCTTTTCTATAGGATGCAACATGCTTATGACGTCTGAAAAGCTGCCTTAAGCCATCCTTCAATATACCTTCACCACGGCCATGAATCACCGTAACCTCTCTAAGACCTGCCATGTACGCATCGTCAAGGTACTTATCCACTTCGTATTCGGCATCATCAAGGTTCTTTCCCTGTACGTTGATGGACACGGAAATACTCTGAGCCTTTGCCTTATATAGGCTGTCATATCTGCTGCCTTTGTTCTGAGGTTTTTCCTTGGGTTCCGACTCAAGAACCATCAGATCCTTAAGGTTGATGTTGGCTTTCATAATGCCGATTTTAACAGTTAAATCTCCCTTTTCATCAGGAAGTGACAGAACTTCTCCTGCCTGATCTAAAGTCAGAACTCTTACCTTATCTCCTACTTTAAGTTCTGAGGCACTTACCGGCTGCTGGTTGACTCTTCTGATGAGCTTTTCAGCCACTTTATCTTCGGCATCCTTAAGCTTCTTTCTGCTCTTATCAAATCGTTTGTTTCTCTCTCCCAGGCTGTCCAGCTTGCTGAGCCTTCGAAGTTCCTTGCTCACATCGTTAGCCGTTTCTCTGGCCTCTTTGAGTATATCCCTTGCTTCTTCCTTGGCCTTCGCTATAATAGCCCTTTCTTGCTCTTCAAGTTTTGCCTGACGCTTTTCAAGTTCTTCCTGCTGTTTCTTCATCTCAAGGTTAAGTCTGATAGCTTCATCTCTTTCAGCTTCTGCCCTGCGCTTATCCTTTTCGATGGAGTCAAGAACATCTTCAAACTCAATGTCCCCGCGTTCAAGAAGAGTCTGCGCCCTATCTATCAGTTCCTCGTCAAGACCAAGCTTTCTTGATATTTCAAATGCATTGGATTTACCCGGAATTCCGATAAAAAGTCTGTATGTCGGACTGAGAGTTTCAATATCAAACTCCATCGAACCGTTTTCAACCCCCTCTGTAGAAAGAGCATACTTTTTTATTTCGTTATAATGGGTTGTTGCAATGGTATATGCACCCCATGACTTTAAGTTTTCCAATATAGCTATGGCAAGAGCCGCTCCTTCTGTAGGGTCGGTACCTGCACCAAGCTCATCGACTAAAACAAGTGATTTATTGTCAACCTTGTACAGGATTTCCACAATATTTCGCATATGTGATGAGAATGTACTGAGGCTCTGCTCGATGCTCTGTTCATCACCAATGTCTGCAAATACCTGCTC
>CALZMV010000067.1 GCA_945788655.1 uncultured Clostridia bacterium
GGGAGGCCTAATGAATTTCGAGTATTTTTGGATATATGAAGCACTTATCGAAGAAAGACAGCTTGATATAGGATTTGATTTATACTGCATGGGACATATAATATGGTTAGTTGCAACTGTACTGGCGGCAATAGTTGGGAGTAATATTTATATCAAGCAAAAGGAAAGAAATAAGGAAATAATTAAAAAAATTTTTGCAATTACACTTCTTCTTTCGGAAATAATAAAAGATGTGGTAGTGCTGATAATAGGTGCGCCTATGATAGATTATCTTCCGCTTCATTTATGCAGTTTTGCTATTTTTGGTCTGATGTTTGATGCATTTGGAATAAAAAGAAAAATTACAACTCAGATGATAGCCTTTGGGTTCTTTCCGGGTGCAGTTGCAGCGCTGCTGTTTTGTAACTGGACGTGTTATCCATTCATGAACTTTATGTGTATACATAGTTTTACATTCCATGCATGGATTGTGATTTATTTTGTAATGCTTTATAGAGCAGGTGAAATAAGACCGGAATACAAAGGCATCTGGAACACAACCAAGGTGTTGATTGTTGTTGCTATTCCGGTTGTGATATTTAACCGAATATTCGACACAAACTATTTATTTCTTAATGAGGCTTCAGAGGGTTCACCCCTTGTAGCTGTTTGGAATATATTTGGCACAAGATTTGGTTTGCCGGGGTACATTGCCGGAGCAATATTGCTCGTAATTATAGTTTTCCACATATTATTTGTCGTTTATAATGCTCTAGAAAAGGTAAGTAATAAAAAGAGAGGTTAAAGATGAGATTTTTCAAAAGGGAAGAACGTTCTATGAGACCAAAGATATGTTTGTCTTTAAATTGCAGAACTATTGAAGATTTAATTGAAGAACTAGAAGAGTTTAAAGAATATGCTGAAGTAATCGAGTGGTGTGTTGATAAAACAGAAGGGGCAGACCAGTATTCAGAAGAAGAGTTTGTTCACAAGCTGTTGATGGTTAAGAGCTTTTGCGATAGAAAACCACTTATTATTGACTACAAAGGCAATGAAGAAATTGGAAACAGAATACAGAGATGGGCAATGGGGCATGCAGACATTATTGATATAGATGCAGACAATACTCAGATTCATCAGATGGTAAAAGAAGCAAAGAAAAAGAAAACAAAAACTTTAATATCTTACCATGTCTTTGACCATATGATGTCAAAGGATGAAATCGCTACTCAGCTGTTAAGAATGGAAAAAACAAAAGGCGACATATTAAAGGTTGCCTGCTTTGCAGAAAAAGAAATAGACACATATGAAGTCTTAGAAGCTGCATCAGCATATACCAAGTTGAGTAAACACAAACCTATTGTAGCCATCGCAATGGGAGAAGAAGGACAGGTAAGCAGAATCTGTGCAGGAGAGTTCGGTTCAATTATGACCTATGCATGCGGCAAAGAAGCTACGGCGCCTGGACAGTTTAATGCAAGAGACTTAAGCAGATATTTAGATAAGTATTACAAAGGAAAATAAATAATGAATTCAATTATTAAAATTGAAAATTTAATATTTGAGTATACAAAGGAAAACACAGACGAGGGCATAAGAGCTATCAACGATGTAAGCCTTGATATTGAAAGAGGCAGTTTTACAGCCATTCTAGGTAAAAATGGATCGGGAAAATCAACTTTGGCAAAGAATCTTAACAGCTTACTTGTACCAACAAGCGGTGTGATTTATGTTAACGGTTTCGATACAGCCGATGATGAACACATATGGGACGTTAGACAGTCAGCAGGGATGGTGTTTCAAAATCCAGACAACCAACTGGTTTCAGCCGTTGTTGAAGATGACATCGCCTTTGGGCCTGAAAACCTTGGAATAGATCCTGCAGAAATTCGAAAAAGAGTGGATAAAGCTCTTGAAGACGTCAATATGGGAAAGTTCAGGGATAAACCGCCACACCTTCTCTCAGGGGGACAGAAACAGAGAATTGCCATTGCAGGTGTGGTTGCAATGAAACCTGAGTGCATCATCTTTGACGAACCTACTGCAATGCTTGACCCAAAAGGCAGAAGCGAAATAATGTCAATAATAAAAGAACTGCACGATGAAGGAATAACAGTCGTACTGATTACGCATTTTATGGAGGAGGCTGCATGCGCTGAAAGAGTAATTGTCATGCACGAAGGCGAAGTTATTCTGGATGGTAAACCTCAGGAAGTGTTTTCACATGAGGAGGAACTGCGTGAAGTAAACCTAGATGTGCCGCTTACCATTGAACTTGCAACAAAGCTCAGGGAAGAGGGCATAGAAGTGCCTCGGAATATTATTGAAATGGAAGAAATGGTTGAGTATCTATGTCAATACAAGTAAAAAATTTAAAACACATATATGAAAAAGGAATGCCAACTGAATCTATTGCTTTAGAAAACATTTCGTTTTCCGTTGAGGATGGAGAATTTTTAGGAATAATCGGACATACCGGCTCAGGAAAATCAACTCTGCTGCAGCATTTAAATGGTTTGCTCAAACCATCGGAAGGCACAATTGTTATCGGAGGAATTGATATTACAGCTGATGGTGTTTCAATGGTGGAAATAAGAAAGAAAATCGGATTGGTTTTCCAATATCCTGAATATCAACTTTTCGAGGAAACCGTTGCGAAGGATGTAGCTTTTGGGCCTAAAAATTTAGGCTTGCCAGAAGAAGAAATCGAAGAAAGAGTCAAGGAAGCCATAGAGCTGGTTGGACTTGACTATGAGAATATTAAAGACAGATCTCCTTTTGAACTGTCAGGCGGGCAGAAGAGAAGGGTAGCTATTGCAGGCGTTGTTGCCATGAGACCTGAAGTGCTCATACTTGACGAACCTACAGCGGGACTTGACCCAAAAGCACATAAAGACGTTTTGGACATGGTTGAGGAAGTTCACGCAAAGACTGGAAATATAACCATACTGGTATCCCATAATATGGCAGACATAGCCAGATTGTCTGACAAGGTGCTTGTCATTGACAATGGGCATCTGGTAACCATGGGAACACCAAAGGAAGTGTTTTCTCACAGAGATAAATTGAGCGAAGTGGGACTTGATTTGCCGCCAATTACTAATCTGACAGAAATGTTAAGAACAAGAGGAATGGACATTGAAGAAACGATTCTGACGGTAGATGAAGCGGCAAAGCAGATTGCACAATATTTGAAAAGCAAAGGAAATAACTGATGTTAAGAGATATAACACTGGGGCAATACTATCCCGGAAAATCCTGCATACACAGACTTGATGCAAGGATAAAAATAATAGCGACACTTATGTTCATTGTGGAGCTGTTTATAGTGGACAACTTCATAGGCTTTTTAGTTGCAGCTATCGCTCTGGGCGTAGTGATTGCAGTATCGAAGGTTCCGGTGGGTTATATCATAAGAGGTCTAAAGCCAATTATGGTAATTCTTATTTTTACCTTTGCACTTAACATGTTCATGGTGGACGGAAGAATACTGTGGCAGTGGGGATTCCTGAAGATAACTGCAGAAGGCCTCGAAATTGCTGTATTTATGGCTATAAGACTCATTCTTCTTTTGATGGGCTCGTCTATGCTTACCCTGTGCACAAGACCAATTGCGCTTACGGATGGAATAGAAAGGTTGCTTTCGCCTTTTGAAAAAGTTGGATTGCCTGCACACGATATTGCTATGATGATGACCATTGCTTTGAGATTTATACCTACTCTTCTCGAAGAAGCCGATAAGATAATGAAGGCTCAGCAGGCAAGAGGCGCGGACTTTGAAAGTGGTAACCTTATGCAACGAGCTAAAAGCCTGATTCCCATACTAGTACCTTTGTTTGTAAGCTCCTTTAGAATTGCGCAGGAGCTGGCTATGGCTATGGAAGCAAGATGTTATAGGGGAGGAAAGAACAGGACAAGAATGAATGAAATGAAACTTAGAAAGAGAGACTATATTGCAATAGTGTTCTTAATTGCATTTCTAGCAATAATCATCGTAGAATCAAGGTTATTATAATGAGACAGAGAAATATAAAGAATCTAGAACAAAAAATAGAAATGAACTCCAGCTTCCTTATAAGAGATCCCAAGGATATGAAGGGAAGGTGGAATGAAGTGTTTGGAAATGATAATCCAATCTACCTTGAAATAGGGTGTGGAAAAGGGAAGTTCATATTGGATTATGCTGATAAAAACCCACAAAATAATTATATCGCAATAGAAGGACAGGAAAACGTTGCTTTAAGAGCACTAGAAAAAGCGGAGCAAGGCGGCATAAGTAATCTGAGGATATTTATGGATTATGTTCAGGATTTAAAAGACTATTTTAACGAAGGTGAGCTTCAGGGGATATTCCTGAATTTCAGTGATCCATGGCCTAAGGCAAGACATGCTAAAAGAAGGCTTACCCACCATAAACGACTTAAAAACTATAAAGAAGTGCTAAAGAGCGATGGAACCATAGAATTCAAGACTGATAATGACGGCCTCTTTGATTTTTCATTAGAAGAAATCGAGGAAGCTGAGCTTCAGATAATTGAGAAAACCACAGACCTGCACGCAAGCGATTATGCTTCAAAGAATATTACTACAGAGTATGAAGATAAATTCAGAGCCGGTGGGAAAAATATTAATTACGTTAAATTCAGATAGAAAAAATAAAAAAGCGAACGTTAAGCCATACTTGAAAAACAGATGTGACTAGAAACGTTCGTTTTTTTGTGCAGTTATTTTTGTAACTTGTAACTAAAACTTAATATAGTCAGCAGGATTTACATAGGCCCCATCTTTTTGCATCTCAAAATGTAGATGTGCAGGTTCTGATGACTCAAAAAGAGCTGAAGACCCAACTCCGCCTATTATCTGGCCTTTTTTGACTGTATCACCTGTTTCAACCATTTTTGCCTCGGAAAGATTTGAATATACGGAAACTAAACCGTTCCCGTGGGAAATCAAAATAGAATGACCATATCTGTCGTCTTGGTAAACTCCTGTTACAGTTCCTTCAGACACAGCCAATACCTGAGTATCATCAGGGACTTTAATGTCAACTCCGCAGTGGGTCATATACTGATCAAGTGTAACAGAATAAATAAGCTTATCCATTGAATAGGGGGTTGTTATGGTGTATTTATCGCTATTTACAGGATTGATAAAAGATGTTTTATCTTTTGATGTATTCAGGCTGTCTATGGTTTGAGGCTTAACTACATCCAATGAAGAGTCAGAATCTGTAGTCGTGTCGACGGTTCCCTTGTTTTGCTTGGCATCATCTGCAGTTTTCGTATTCTCTGAAACTGGGACATTGGATGTATCCTTGTTTAGCTTATCAATATTAGCTTTAACTGTGAAAATTGAAGTGAGAGCTATAACGCAGAAGCATAACATCAATACAATAGCAACTTTGTCCTTTTCATTCTTTTTTTTCGTTTGACGCATAATATCACCTCCAATCATGAATAGTGTTTGCAAAAAATAATAAAATTATACAAAAGAAACTTGTAATATTGAAAAGTTCATAATATAATGATGTCTAAGATTTTTTTGAAGGAGGTGCTGTTATTTATGACAGAAATGATTTTTGCAGAGGCTAATGGAAGAGTAATTCCAACAGAAGACAAAATTTTTGGCATAAGCAATCGAGCAAAAGCAATGATGGCTGAAAGAGGAAAAGACCGGGTTATTAATGCGACTATCGGGGCACTGCTTGATGACGATGGCAATTTAATCGTACTTTCTTCAGTGGACAAGGTTTTTAGAATGTTAACGCCGGAAGAATATGCCGCATATGCGCCTATAGGAGGAATTCCTGAGTTCAAAGAAGCGGTTAAAAAGGATATGTTCAGAGATTTCAAGCCAAAATGTTTTACGGAAGCTGTGGCCACTCCCGGAGGAACCGGTGCTATTAGAAACGTAGTTTCCAATTACTCGAATTATGGTGATAAAGTTCTTACGACAGATTGGCATTGGGCACCATACGGGACAATAATGTCGGAGCAGGGTAGAAGCCTTGAGACTTTTCAATTGTTTACAGAAGAAGGCGGATTTAATCATTTTTCTCTAAAGGAAAAAATGTATGAAATATTTAAACTACAGGACAGACTGATTATAATCCTCAACACTCCATCCCATAATCCGACAGGATATGCCTTGAATAAACAGGAATGGAAATCAGTTATTGACATGCTTAATAATATTCCTTCGGATAAGAAGGTAACGTTGCTGATAGATGCTGCATACTCTGATTTTGCAGGAGAAGAAAGTGAAGCAAGGGATTATCTGCCTCTGATAGAAGAACTGAACGATAATGTTCTTCCGATAATTGCGCACAGCCTGTCAAAATCCTATACATTATATGGACTTCGTACCGGAGCTATGATATGCATGGCGAAAACAAAAGAAGTTGCAGAGGAGTTTAAAAGAGCATGTGAATTTTCTTCAAGAGCATCATGGTCAAACTGCGCAAGAGCAGGTCAGGCAATTCTATCGAAAATATATGCAGATCCGGAACTATTGCAAATGGTTATGGAAGAAAGAAAGACATATAGAGATATGCTGATAAAAAGAGGTGAAACCTTTATGGAAGAAGCTAAAAAAGTTGGCCTTAAGACTCTTCCGTTCAGATCAGGCTTTTTCATCACTATTCCATGCAGCAACCCCGAAGAGGTGGCTTCAAAACTTGAGGAGCAGGGAATTTTTATCGTTCCTCTTGCAAAGGGACTGAGAGTTTCTGGCGCATCAATTTCTATTGAGGCATGCAGGAAGCTTCCGGCAGCAATCAAAGCTCTAATAAAATAATAAACTACATTTTGAGACTGAAAATATACAATTCAGTCTCTTTTTTTGTCAAGCAATTTACATAAAATGACATATATGATATTTTTTAGAAGCAAGGGAAACGGAGGGAGATCATTATGAATAAAGGCGACGGATTCACTTTTGAGATTACTAAGAATTTAGGCACATTAGCCAAACATACGACAGGCTGGACCAGAGAACTGAACCTTGTTGAGTGGAACGGAAACAAGGCTAAATTTGACATCAGAGATTGGGATTCAGAGCATGCCCATATGAGCAAGGGGATAACTTTGCATGAAGATGAGGCTAAACTCTTATCTGAATTATTAAACAAGCACTTTCGAGACGGTGCAGAGAAAGGTAGCGAAGAGTAAATAATATTAATGAATTAAAAAGGGCCCTTGATGATTGATATGTACCCAGTTTCCTGGACACATAGATATATGAACTAGGCACACATGGAT
>CALZMV010000068.1 GCA_945788655.1 uncultured Clostridia bacterium
ACGCATATATATGACCTGTTTTTTATAACTCAGTAATTTCAATCTTGCAGGCGATGTTCATTTCGCCGCTTTCTTTAACTGTCTTGAAGTAATATGCCCCTTCTTCATCTTGACCTCTGAAGATTGTAATAACATCCCCAAAAGGTGCTTCCTTACTGTAATGGAGTCTCACGGACTTTATTCTGTGGGTGCCTTCCGGAAGCTCAGGAATGTAATTTGACAGCACGTCAAGATAGTAGGTATTGTTCATGTGACCGTTTCCGTCAAGGTCGCAGTAGCATATTTCCTTTTTGCCTACCTCCTGAAGTTCCATGTCTCTTGGAATCTTAAACTTATCTTTGTGAAGTTCTTCAAAAGGTCCTATATAATAATTTGACATATCAAGGTCATCCACCTTTAGCAGTCTTCTCGTTTCAAGTTCTACAAGAACCCAGTAGCTTGAGATGAGAGCCATCCTTTTGCCATCCTTTTCAACGCTGTAATTACGGAAGAACGTAGCTCTCTGGCTTTCGCATGGCCATGAGGAAACAATGTAGTTTTCATCAGAGTACAAGGTTTCATACACTTCCAGGTCTAGACGGCTAAGCATAAATGCCTTACCCTCAGCCATAAGATCATCATAGGTAGGCTTTTCTGCTGACATCTGAGCGTTTCCTGCCTGTTGAGTAATCTGCAGAATTGCAGATGCCTTAGCTATCTTGCCCGGATCCCCTCCATAATAGTCAATATAGTCTTCATGTTCATATCTAGTCTTCATTTTATCCCCCTTATTTTATTCTGAGAGTTCTCAGATAATCTTTTTTATCTTTAGTAATTCTATAGCTTTCTACGGCCTTTTGAATGGACTTATTGTGAATCCACTTGCCGAGAGTTTTCCCCTCAAAAAGTCCGATAGTTTCGTCATATTGCTTAATCAAAGCAAAGCTGTAATACCAGGCAATTGCCATGTTTATATAATACTCTTCTGATTTGATATCTGCCAGCCTTTCAAGGTCAGTTGCTTCAAACTCATCCTCCAGCAAAAACTGAAGCATAGCAACTACCGCAAACCTCACTCTATAGGTCTGGTTGCTGTCAAGCCACGGCATAATGGTCCTTCTCAGCAGTCTCAAATCTTTTTTGAGTATTTTGGGCGGCATGGAGTCACAGGTAGCCCAGTTATCCACGTATGGCAGAAACTCGTCGATGAGTTTCAGTGCTTCACTCGGAGTTTTGGCTGCCAGCCCTATCATTATACCATGTAATGTTTTTTCGTCGTAATAATAATGTGGTGCATCCCTAAAAAATTCATGAGCTTTCCCCTCTTTAACAAGCTCCTTTGCGTATATCCTAAGAGCAGGCATTCTAACTCCGATTACAGTATCCGGGTCGATATTGGGAATTAGCCTCTGGTGGAACTCCTTGTATTTTAAATCCTGCATTTCGAATAATCTGTCTGTTATTTCCTGCATATCTCAATTCCTTCCACATTCAATAAAATCCTCTTTTTATCTACTCCGGGAGCAAAGCCTCCGATGGAACCATCTCCCTTTATTACCCTGTGGCATGGTACCACTATTATAAAGGGATTCCTGCCGACGGCTGTGCCGCAGGCTCTGCAGGCTTTTTTGCTGCCAGCTTTTGCTGCCAGCTCACCATAGGATACGGTCCTTCCATAAGGTATTTGGGCCATTTCTTTCCATACCTTCTGCCTGAAAGAGCTTCCCTGCGAAAAATCGAGGGGCAGGTCGAATTCAGTTCGTTTTCCATCGAAATACTCTAAAAGCTGTCTTGCTGCCTCCTTTGTAACCTCCGATGGACTCTCCATTCCTTCGGGTTCCCCATCAGTAAGAAGATGAATTCCCGTGAGCTTTCCCTCTTCCTCCTGAATTCTTAATACCCCTAGAGGAGTCTTCATATATTCCACATTCATCGCTCTATCTCCAAAATCACCTAATATGCTATTTGGCACACACATCAATGGCTTTAATAAGTGCCGATCTTATGCCTTCTTCTTCAAGAACTGCAACTCCCTTAATTGTGACTCCGCCGGGAGAGCATACATTATCCTTAAGCTCACCGGGATGTATTCCTGTTTCAAGCTGAAGCTTTGCGCTGCCAATGAGAGTCTGGCAGACAAGCTCATAAGCCTGTTTTCTCTGAATCCCGTTTTTAACTGCGCCGTCAGCAAGTGCTTCAATAATCATATCAACAAAGGCAGGTCCACAGCCTGATACAGCCATTCCCGCATTCATAAGCCTTGTAGGTAATTCCACCACTCTTCCTACAGAACCAAGTAGGTTCAGGAGTTCTTCCCTCTCATTTTCGTCCCAGTTGTTCTCCTCTGCAACCAACAGAACGCCTTCGGAAACGGAAACGGGAGTATTAGGCATAATGCACTGAATTTTCGCAGTTTCAGGAATAAGACCTGCAAATCTTTCATAGTCCCAGCCTGCAGCTACGGATACCAGCTGCTTTCCTTCTAAATCCTTTCCTATTTCACCTAAAACACCTTCAATCTGATATGGTTTGCAGGCAAAAAATATTGTATCGCATTTTGAAACCAGTTCACCAAGGCTTGCGCAAGGCACAGAACCGATTCTGCTGCAGTTTTCCTTAAGTTTCTTCTGATTTGGGGCATATGCAAAAATTCTGTAGCTGCTGCCCTTTTCTGATGCATTAAAACCCATAGCCAGAGCCTGAGCCATGTTGCCGAATCCAATAAAACCTATATTTTCCATACGGAAACCTCCTCATCAATCTTCAAATTTTACTATTTTAATTCTAATTCCACAGGGCAATGGTCAGAGCCCAAGATTTCTGTGTGAATCCTTGCATCAACCAGCCTTTCTTTTAGCTTTTCTGATGCGATAAAGTAGTCAATTCTCCATCCTGTATTGCGTTCTCTCGATTTGAATCTGTATGACCACCATGAGTATATCTGCTCCTGATCAGGATAGAAATATCTGAAGGTATCTATGAAGCCGGCCTCAAGCACTGCTTCAATTTTGGCACGTTCTTCATCGGTGAAACCGGCATTTCTGCGGTTTGTCTTAGGATTTTTTAGGTCAATTTCAAGCCTTGCAACATTTAAATCTCCTGCGTATATAACAGGCTTCTTGTCATCTAAAGCCTTAATATATGAAAGGAAATCATCCTCCCATTTCATTCTGTAGTCCAGTCTTTTCAGTTCATCTTGAGAATTGGGCGTATAAACGGTTACAAAATAGAAATCCTCAAACTCAAGGGTTATCACTCTTCCCTCGTGGTCGTGTTCCTCTATTCCAATGCCGTACTGCACGCACAAAGGCTCTTTCTTCGTAAAGACTGCCGTCCCTGAATACCCCTTCTTCTCGGCATAATTCCAGTACTGATAATATCCCGGCAGATCAAGCTCAATCTGTCCCTCCTGCAGCTTGGTCTCCTGCAGACACAGAATATCTGCGTCAAGATCGTTAAATATATCTAAAAAACCTTTGCCCATACTTGCGCGCAGGCCGTTTACATTCCAAGAAATCAATTTCATCTTCGTTCCTCCTCTTTTGCTGCACCATTTTTTCGGCACTATATATAACTGTCCTTCATCATTTCTTCTCCCCATTCGCTAAGAGAATCCAAAACAGGCATAAGCTTATCACAAAGACCTGTGGAAGAGTATTCAACTCTAATTGGAACCTCTAAATATTCCTCACGCTTTACAAGACCGCTTTCCTCAAGCTCCTTCAGAGCATTGGCAAGCATGGTATTTGAAATTCCACCCAATTTTTTTCTAAGCTCGTTATACCTTAGCTTCCCCTTATTGTTTAAAGTGCATAGAATCTGCATCTTCCACTTGCCACCAATCAAAGACATTGCATAGCTTAGAGGACACTTTTCTAAACACGGACAATCATAATGAGTTTCATACATGGTAAGTTTCTCCTTACTTAGTCATAAAAATTTGCGTTATTGCCACAAGGGCATTTAGATACTATAATTATACCAAGTAAAAAAAATAGAGTAAATATCTAATTTGAATACATTTTTGAGGAGGATTTTATGGACATTTATCTGCAAGGACTTACAATGGGGCTTGCCTATGTTGCACCCATAGGTCTGCAAAACTTATTCGTAATCAATACTGCTCTTACTCAACCTAAGCCAAGAGTGTATATGACAGCTCTCATAGTCATATTCTTTGATGTAACCCTTGGTCTTGCCTGCTTCTTTGGAATAGGTGCTCTGATGCAGGCTTCGGTATGGCTTGAGATGATAGTACTTCTTGTGGGAAGCTTAATCGTTATATGGATTGGTATTGGACTTGTTCGTTCAAAAGATGACACATTAGAAGGCGGAAAGGATGTAAATGTGCCGATTCTAAAGGTTATAACCACTGCATGTGTTGTAACATGGTTTAACCCTCAGGCACTTATTGACGGCAGCATGATGCTTGGAGCATTTAAGGCAACACTTCCTGCAGGAACTGACCTGTTCTTCGTAGGTGGATTTGCTTCTGCTTCAGTGATTTGGTTCCTGTCTATTTCAACAATCATCTCATTGTTCAGTGCAAGATTTACAAATAAGACACTTCGCATCATCAATGTGGTATGCGGCGCAGTAATCATCTTCTACGGATTCAAGCTCCTATGGAGCTTTATACAGCTTGTGACAGGCTAGATTCCTGTTTCCGCTGGCACGGAATCTGAACCCATAATTTTAAAACTCCACTTTGCAGATTTCGCAAAAGTGGAGTTTTTGTTTGACTATATTTTTTGTTTGACTTTATTTCTTCTTATTCTTCAGTTGTTTCTGTTTAGCTTTGCGCCCCTTATTATACGGGTCGGGGTTGTTGCCCATTGTAACGCCGGCCTTAAAATAAATGAATATACCTGCAGCCATACCACAGAAGATTCCTCCTCTTGTAGTCGCTGTTCCGAAGTACATATATCCAAAGACTGCAAAACCGACAATTGCAAGCCACATTATAATGCGTCTCACTTTAAACGGTATCTTGTCGCATACCTTTCTTACAAACTGTCTGTAGCCCTTTGACATATTTTCTATGGCAGTAAGAACAAAGACACCAAAGAACATCCCTGAAAGATAGGCACATGTAAATATTAGTAACCCGAGCATATCTACTTACCTCCCTTACCTTTCTTAAGTTCCTTTTCTTCTTCCTTCATCTTCTTTTGGATTTCCTTCATTTCGGCTGCAATTTCAGCACGTTCCTTATCAAGCTTAGCCTGCTTTTCAGCACGTCTCTTTTCGATGATATCCTCCTCATCCGGTTCCACATCAAGACCCTGCTTAACTCTAAGCTTTCTTGCTTCCTTCTTAGCCTGAGCTTCTCTCTTAGCTTCAAGAGCAGCCTTTCTCTTCTTATACATAAAGAAGTCAGGAACTAGAAGAAATAAAAATGAAAGAATAACGAAAATAGCGCAGCCTATTACTGAAATCATTACTTTAAATATAGCATACAGCCCAGTGGAAGCAGCAATAACTTTACCGCCGCTAATATCTGAAGCCTTGATGTCTATTTTGTTTATATCAGCCTCATTATCGCCAAGGACAGTGTAGGTTTTGCCATCTTCAGATATATCCACAATTCTCCTAACCGGATTGGATACCGGGTCTGTGGATTCATCTAAATATTGAATTATATCTCCAACCTCGTATGATGAAGAAGTCTTGGTAATAATTCCACTCCTAGGCATTACTTCAGGTGCCATGACATCTGATTCCACCTTGCTTACGGAAAAACCTAAAACATGAACAATCTTGCTGTCTTCATATCCTCCTCCGCGAATCAGGATATGTGCGTCCGCTAACAAAAGAAAAGCGCATAATATCGCAAGACATTTGCAGAAAAAGTCAATCTTCTTTACTGCAGGTGTGCGGTCATCCTCATACTTTTTCTTTTTCTTAGGCTTAGCAGGTGCAGCCTTCTTTTTGTAATTAGCATTCTTCGTATTACTCATAATTATGTCCTTTTCAACTAGAAATAATGGTGGCTAAACCTAGCCACCATTTTATTATACCTTTTTTTATGGGAAAAAGCTAGTATTCTTAGCCAATTAACCCAATAATTGTTTCATATGTAATGTTAGGAACGTTCTGGAAAGTCTGCTGCATGTCTACGCGCTCAGTTAGCATGTGACCATCTCTTCCGAATGTACCTATATTTACAACAGGAACATTGATTTCCATAATTTTTTCTACATCGTGAGTATACTTAACACCGTACTGAGGCATGTTGTCTCTCAATGCCTGTACTGCCAGTGTGTCATCGCAAACTGCCATGAAGCTGGAGTCTGAAATATATGGATAGAACATTCTTGTCTTAATCTGTCTCTTTGCTTCAGGTCTTACCTTTTCGATTGCTGATTCAACTGAATCAAGTAATGCTCTTTCGTTTTCTGTTCTTCCTGTCATTTCGATTCTTGCGCTGAATACTGAACCGAAGAAAGTAATTACGCAAGGAGATTTGTCTTCGCACCATTTCCAAGCTTCTTCACAAACTCTAAGACCAAACAGTCTTAAATCAAGTTCAGGGTCTTCTGCATGAAGTTTTTCAGTAAATTCCTTTATTGCTGTCTTGAAAGCATCTCCATGGATTCCTGCCAGATAGTCATAGAATTCCTTCCATGTGTAAACTCTTGTCTTCCATGGAAGCTCAACGTAAGGAACTTCAGAAAGCTCACAGAATCTCTTGTACTGCTTATTCAGATATTCAACAACCTCATCAAAGGCTTCTACTGCAATCTGTCTCGATTTTGCAAGAACCTGTGCAGGGTCCCATCCATGAGTGAAGAAGTTGTAGTAACTGAAAGCAGTAAGTGCAGTCTGTACAGTGTAAGGGCCTTTTGTATCCATCTGCTTCAGTGAAACCGGTGGAATTGCAACCTCTCCCTGTGCAATGTCGCATAAATCGGTATTAAGTGACATTCTCTTGGTGATTTCCGCAATGAGAAGGTTAGGGTCAAGTGCACTGAATGCCTGGCCAACATGTGCTTCCTTACCAAAGGCTACAAAGCAAGGAAGAAGCTTGCCGATACTTCCGTAGTAGATGTAGCGGTTTTCGTCTCCGGGGCTGTAGTTAGTTGAATAGTCTGCATTTATACAGGAAATGTATTCAAAACCTTCCTTCTTCTTAAGTTCTACTAATTCATCAA
>CALZMV010000069.1 GCA_945788655.1 uncultured Clostridia bacterium
CGGAGTCCATAGATGCCAGACAAATAGCGAGCAAATCTTCAGAATATTATGTCTACAGAACTCAAAGCTATAATAAAGAGGTCAACGAGGAACTGAAGGAAAGGTTTAATGCATATGTGTTTCAGAGTCCTGCCAGATATGCAGATGAGCAGATTGCAAGTCACCTGATAGGATATCTCAACGAAGATGAAAATAAGGGTGTATCAGGACTTGAACTGATGTATGAAGACAAACTGTGCTCAAAGAATACCTCCTTAATGCTTCGGGCAGACGGGGCAGGAAGCGTTCTCAGAGGGTACAGTCCTGTTATAATAAATAATACAGTCAGAAAGTCATTGAACAGTAGAAATCTTGTAACCTCCATCGACAGGAAGCTGCAATATATAGCAGAAAAGTCATTAAAAAGCCACACAAAAAAAGGAGCATGCCTTGTAATGAATTCTCAGACAGGAGAAATCCTTGCGTGGGCATCTCTGCCTTCCTTTAATCCAAATAATGTGGAGGATTATCTGGATTCTCAGGATGAGAGTCTGCTCAATAAGGTCAGCCAGGGGACATATGCTCCCGGCTCTGTTTTTAAGCTTGTAACAGCTGCGGCGGCGCTTGAGGAAGGGATTGACATGGACAAGACCTTCCTCTGCGAAGGCGAGGTGACCGTGGAAGGAGTGACCTTAGGGTGCTCTACTGCTCCTGATGGCGGTCATCAGGAAATAAATATGGAAGAAGCCATGGCCCATTCCTGCAACTGTTATTTTGCGCAGCTGGGGGCGGAGCTGGGCTATGAGAAGATTCTTAATATGGCAAGGAGAATGGGCTATGGCGAGAGGGTGTTTGGGGAGTTTCCTCAGGAGCTTACGGGCACCTTGCCTTCGGGCGAGAATCTCGGCCCGTGGAGCGTGTCTAATATTTCTATCGGGCAGGGCGAGATTCTGGCGACGCCTCTTCAGGTGACCATGATGACTGCAATTATTGCAAATGGCGGCACTAAGCCTGAATTTACGTTGGAATTGGATGCCGGCGTAAAAGGTGAACAAGAAAGGGTGATATCAGAAGAGACTGCCTTAATGCTTCAGCAGATGATGGGGCTGGTGATGAAAGAAGGTACCGGCAAGAGAAGCTGGGAAGTACCTGTCTATGGAAAGACCGGTACTGCAGAAACAGGAAAGGATGAATACAGGTACAATTGCTGGTTTTCAGGATATTGCATAAAAAACGATAATAAGTATGTAATAACAGTATTGGTAGAGGATGGTATTTCAGGGTCCACAGCAGCTCTCCCGGTGTTTGAAGAAATAGTTTCATTTTTTACTTACAGTTAATGCTCTGACAAGTAATCCCTGAGCTTTTCCAGAGCCTTTTTTTCAATGCGCGAGACATAAGATCGGCTTATGCCAAGTTCTTTTGCTATCTCGCGCTGAGGTTTCTGATCTGAATCCATAAGCCCGTAGCGAGCGATTATTACTGCCTGTTCACGTTCACTGAGACAGTTTTTAATAGCCTTATAAAGCCTGTCAACCTGTATTTTAAGATCTATGGATTCGATTATCTCATCGGTATCGGTTCCCAGTATATCGTCAAGACTTATCTCATTTCCATCCTTATCTGTGCCAACCGGAATACTCATGGAAACCTCTTTGCTGAGGCGCTTATTGGATCTTATATTCATAAGGATTTCGTTTTCGATGCATTTTGCGGCATATGTAGCAAGCCGTGTGGATTTGCTGCCTGAGAAAGTGTTTACAGCTTTGATTAGTCCGATTGTTCCGATGGAAATAAGGTCATCCTGAGTGTTTGAAATGCCGGTGTATTTCTTTGCGATATGAGCAACCAATCTCAAATTATGTTCAATCAGAATATCTTTTGCGGCAGGGTTCTTTTCTTCGAGTTTTTTTACAAAGTATTGTTCTTCTTTTTCTGTAAGTGGATTTGGAAAAGAAGTGCTCATATGTAAAACCCCCTCTATAGATTGTTACTATATGCAGGAGGGGGTCTTCGGTTGCATGGCTAAATTGAAATAGTCTAAGCCGAGCAGGTACCTATTTGCCTCTCTCGAATGATAAGCAGTCTGTGCACTTATCTTCTGTCGGATTGGTTTCGTGTGTTCCTACTGTGATACCATCTAAAGAACAGTAATTTTCAGTCTGTTCGTGATATCTGCACTGATTAACAGTGCATCTGATTGTCTGATTGTTTTTATGAGACATGATGACCTCCAATAATAAAGATTTACATCATTAGTATGTTCAAATCTTCATAAATTATTACATGATGCACACTTGTACTTTTAAGGAAAAAATGGTATAATTTTAGCCGAAAATATGCTTTTTTATAAATTAAAAAGCAACAAGGGCTTTTTGTGGTTTTCATATGCTTTTTTGTTAAGGAGTTTTTATGAAAATCAAATATTTACCACAGGAAGAGCGTCCTGTGGAGAGGAGTCTGTCTTACGGTATAGGAAGCTTGTCAAACAGGGAACTTCTGGCTATACTGATCAATTCCGGAACGAGGGATAAGTCTGCAATGGAGCTTGCTGAAGAAGTGCTTTGTCATGACAAAGCAGGCATTTCTTATCTTAGAGAAAGCACTATTGAAGAGCTTATGACCATTAAAGGAATCGGGAAGGCAAAGGCTACGAGAATAATGGCGGCATGTGAGCTTGGAAAGCGAATAGCTGCCAAACCGGCTGTCAACGGCGCTATAATCCGAGATGATAAGGATGTTGCGGCACTTTTCATGGAAGAGCTGCGTCATCAGAAAAGGGAGTTTTTTAAGGCTGTTCTTTTGAACTCAAAGGGCGTAATAATCAGTGTTGAGACTGTTTCTATAGGTGAGCTGGCGAGCACTGTTGTTCATCCAAGAGAAGTCTTTAATCAGGCTGTCAAAAAGAGTGCAGCGGCAGTAGTATTTGTACATAACCATCCAAGCGGCGATCCTTCGCCCAGTCAGGAGGATTTATATACTACAGCCAGGCTTGTGGAGTGCGGGAGGCTCCTTGGAATTAGTGTTTCGGATCATTTAATTATTGGAGATGGACAATACATCAGTTTAAAACGGATAGGTAAAATAGAATAAAGAGATAAGAGGGAATGGACGATGTTTAATTTTTCAAAACTATTTGGTGGATTCAATTCAAAAGACATGGGTATCGATTTAGGTACTGCCAACACTTTAATATATGTTAAGGACAATGGAATAATATTAAATGAGCCATCTGTAATCGCAGTTGACTCTGATTTAAATAAAATTCTTGCAGTGGGCAAGGACGCAAAAGAAATGATAGGTAAGGCACCGAAGAACATCAATGTTGTAAGACCGCTTCAGGATGGTGTTATTTCCGACTTTGACAAAACTGCTGATATGCTTAAGGCATTTATTGAAAGAGCACTTGAAAATAAGAAAATCAGAAACTTCCGTGCGGCAGTAGGTGTTCCTACAGGTGTAACAGAAGTTGAAAAACGTGCTGTGGAAGAAGTTGTAAGATCTATGGGCGCAACAGAGGTATACATTCTTGAAGAACCAATGGCAGCTGCAATCGGCAGCGGACTTCCTGTAGATGGTACAGTCGGATGCATGATTGCTGATATTGGCGGAGGTACAACAGATGTGGCCATTATCGCATTAGGTGGAGTTGTATCAAGCACATCTGTGAGACATGCAGGTGACAAGTTCAACGAAGCCATTATACAATATATGAGAAAGCGCCATGCCTTGCTGATTGGTAATAAGACTGCAGAGCAGCTAAAGATTTCTTTGGGATGCGCATGTATGGATGA
This sequence comes from uncultured Clostridia bacterium, assembly GCA_945788655.1. GTDB lineage: Bacteria > Bacillota > Clostridia > Peptostreptococcales > Anaerovoracaceae > Fimisoma. Next base: position 3,774 of record CALZMV010000069.1, read on the forward strand.
GGATGAATTTGGAAATGAAATAATAAAGACAATGAATGCAAGAGGTCGTGACATTATTTCAGGTCTTCCAAAAACACTGGAGGTTACAAACAAGGATATTATGATTGCCCTTCAGGAATCCATGGGCATGGTTGTAGATGCAGTTAAGGCTACAATCGAAAAAGCGCCACCCGAAATCGCTGCGGACATTGCAGAAAACGGCATGATGTTATCTGGTGGTGGAGCGAATATTTACAATCTTGATAAGCTTATTGAACAGAAGACAAACATGAAAGTTACTATATCTGAAAACTCATATGAAGCTGTTGCACTTGGAACAGGTATGGGTCTTCAAGATATTGAAAAACTGAAGGTATATACAAGAAAAGCAAAGAGAAGAGGAACTGAAGTTTAAATATGAAGTGGATTAAAAAACACAAATTAATATCCAGCATTGTATTGTTACTGATAATTTTAGTGCTCGTCTTTGTATTATCTGTCACTGCAGGCAAGGGTTCAAATCCGTTAACATCAGCTTTGAACGGTGGAAACTCGAGCGTTTCGGGCGTGCTCTCCAGCTTTGGAGGAAACCTGAGAGATGGAATCGAAGGATTCATTTCCAACAAGGACCTAAAAAGCAGGATTGATAAGCTTGAAGAGGAGAAAGCTGATTTAGAGAGACAGCTTGCAGAAGCAAAACTGGAGGCTGGACAGCTTCAGCAGCTATCAGAGCTTTCGGGACTGCTTAACTATGATTATACAAAGGAGCAGTTTAACGTTGTATCATGTGATATTTCTTTGAGGGATAATTCCTCGTGGACCGGTGTATTCACCATTGATAGAGGAGAGGAAGCCGGAATCAGAGAAGAAAGTGTGGTTGTCAGCGGCGTTGGTCTTGTAGGAAAGGTTTGCGAAGTTGGTAAAGGATGGGCTAAGGTTCGTCCTATTATCTCTGAAAACAATAAAATGAGCTTTAAACTTATAAGAGATGAAGCCCAGCTGGGAATCGTAAGCGGCAATTCAAAGGGTGGATTTGAAGGCTACATGTTTGATTCTGAATCATCAGTTGCTGAAAGCGATATTGTAGTCACTTCCGGAATGGGAGCTTATCCTGAAGGTCTGGAAATAGGCAAGGTAACCTCTGTTACATACAACAGTGACAGACTTATCAAGGAGATTGTTGTTGAACCTGCAGTAAACTTCATTAGCCTAAGGAAGGTTGCGGTGATTATATGAAGTACTGGAAAGCCGGATTGATTTTTCTGGTGGCATTTTTAATACAGGGATCGATTCTGAATATGATCAGCATAGGTCAGAGCACACCTAATGTGCTCCTTTGCCTTGTGGTCATATTTTCGTTCCTTTATGACAAAGAAATGTATGGCATACTTTTTGGGGCATTCTTCGGTCTGCTTTATGATGTATGCTATAACTATGTTTATGGGTCGACTGCAATTGCATTTTTGCTTGTTGCAGTTCTTGTAATGTTGCTGAGATATTATGCAAATGTTGAGAATACTGTCAGCATGGCAGTGGTTTCACTGATTTCATTCGTAACATATTATGTTTTAAGCTGGGGATTAATGAAATTCACCGGAAACCCTCTGGGACTTGGCTATGTAATGACAAAGGCAACACCGGTTATTATTATGTCCATGATAGTAATCATCATAATGTACAAGCTGATGATTAAGGATGTAGTGAAATATCACAAAGACAGGTATTTTAGATGAACAAAAAATTACTCAATTCAAGATTCTATCAGATTTTAACATTGGTTGTCATCCTTATTGTAGTTCTTGCAATAAGGCTTTTTGTGCTGACGGTAATCCAGCATAACGAATGGGTTGAGCAAGCAGAAGGACAGAATACAAAATATATTACAACATCAGCACCTCGCGGTGAAATACTTGATAGATATGGACGAGTAATCGCTACAAATAAACAGATATTTAATCTCACCTATAATGTCAGCGGACTCAAAACAGAAGAAATAAACAGCGATATATATAATATGATAAGCATACTTGAGAGAAACGGGGACGAGTATGTGGATAAATTCCCGATTAAAATCGAAGACGGAAAATTCATATATACTTATGATCAATCCCTTTCCAAGTGGCTTGAAAAAAATGAATTCCCGCAGGATTTCACTCCGGAGCAGGCATTAAATGCTATCAGAATTCAATATGAAATTGATACATCATTAGACAGATATGATGCTATTGAGATTTTAAATGATAAGTACGGTGTATGGCCTCCGATAAACGCAAGGAGCATGACATACACTTACGAGATTCAAAAGGCTCAGTTCCTTAAAAAGTATGGTCTGAAGGAGGGACTGAATGCAGAAGAAGCTTTTGCGGAATTAAGAAAGCTGTATAAAATTGATAGTTCTCTTTCTGATGAAGAAGCAAGAAAAATTCTCTGCATAAGAGAAGAAATAAAAAATCTGGGATATAACAAATATCTGTCATGTACAGTTGCAAAGGATATTTCCAATGAAACCGTAATAAATGTGGAGGAATTATCTGACAAAATTAAAGGTGCTGAAGTTATTTCTGAGTCTGTTAGATATTATCCAAACGGCAGCACTTTGTCTCATGTTTTAGGATATATGGGCAGTATTTCCGACTCTCAATACGAGGAATATGTTACTGAAAAAGGATATAAGGCCACTGACTTAATAGGTAAAGACGGTCTTGAGGCAGCCCTTGAGTCTACCTTGAAGGGTAAAGACGGTGTAAAATCCATAAGAGTTAACAGCGTCGGAGACTACATCGAGGTATTAAATGAAACTGAACCTGAGGCAGGTAAGAATGTGTATCTTACAGTGGATCTTGAGCTTCAGAAGATTGCTGAGGAGAGCCTTGCCAAAGCGATACAGGCGACCAGAACAGGCACAGTATTTGAGAGCAAATATGGCAATGTGCGCTTGACAAGATATGAAAAATGCGAATCAGGTGCGGTAGTGGCGCTGGATGTTGAAACAGGCGATGTGCTTGCAATGGCCAGCTATCCGGATTACGATCCTAATATTTTTGCTTCGGGGATTTCTACAGAAGACTGGGCTTCCGTACAGAGTACTAATCCTCGTGATTCCCTTGCTCCTACACCGCTATATAATATAGCTACTAAAGCGACTGTCCAGCCGGGATCAACATTTAAGCCTGTTACAGCTGTAGCTGCGCTGCAATGTGGACTTGACCCTGATAAGGGATTCACTGACCGAGGCGGAATTAACATAGGTGGCAGAACCTTTGGTTGCTATGACTGGAACTATTATGGAAGCACACATGGATGGCAGGATTTGGCTACAGGCATTCAGAACTCCTGTAACTATTATTTCTATTGCATTGCTAC